>NZ_JCADBW010000024.1:0-31679 GCF_059264685.1 Faucicola sp. SE7633
TATTTGTTTAAATCATAAGCGGATAGGAATTTGCCTGTGCGTTTAAGGTATTGCAGGCTCAAGTCATTGATGTAGTTCCACACAAAATTAATCGAACCGCTTAGGCGGTTTAGTTGGTCTGTGTGTTTGTCGCGTATGCGTAACTTGAGGGTTTTCATGGGGTTATTTTAACAAGATTTGTAGTAAAGCACACGTAGTAAAACACACACGCTAAAAAAAATTCGTGTGTAATTTTAGTTCCCGTGTTGCCTTGTATCCACCGCCTAAAGTCGCAGGTTTACGGCAACGGAGGAGCAAAACGCCAAAATTTGCCGTATTGTAGCATATTGCACACCAAAAACGTTTGGCGATGCGCTTATTTTAGCAGCCCATAGGTTTTGAGTTTTTTGCGCAGCGTGCCGCGGTTCATGCCAAGCATGTCGGCAACTTGGCTTTGGTTACCGCGCGTGTGCTCAAGCAGTACCTGTAACAGCGGCTGCTCAAGCTGGCTAAGCATAAGCGCGTACAGATCAGACGCATTTTCATCGCCAAGCGTGGCGAGGTATTGCCGCACTGCGATGGCGACATGTTCGCTTAGGCTGGGTAAACCAAGGGTTGGGTCGGTTGGCGGTGTGAGGGTGGATGGGTCGGGTTTGGTGGACGTGATTGGCATAAAACATACAAGCTTAAGGGGGCGCAAAATAGCTATTGTAAAGCAAACAGCACTGTCGGGTAAAACCCAGCGCGATTGAAGCCAAAGTCTGTCAAGTAAACACCATCTTAATAAAACGGCTCAACATTGGCTTGGCGGACTTGGGTTTTGGGAAAATCAAGGCGCAGCTTAACGGCTTGAATTTGGCTGGGTAGCAGATACTGACTGTTGGGCTCAGCATATAGGCTAGCAGGTACGGCAGCTTGTGCCTTGATGGTATTGCCTTGGCGCAAGGTAATAACCAAATTGGGGTACAGCAGCGGCGCATTCCCCGTGTTGGTAAGCCGAAAAATCACATCGGTGTGTTTGGTATTGCCTGCCACATCCAATACCTGCATATCTGCCCATGCCTCGTTGGCATACGCCAAATGGCAATCTATGGGCAAGACATCACAGGTGCGCGTCAAAAACGCCGCACCAGAGGGTTGTTGCATCAGCGTATTGGCATTAAACACCACATATTGCCCAACCAAGAGCAGCCCCAACACGATACTGCCCAATAGCCAGCCGATAGCCGCGGCATTGCCTGCGTGGCGCGCAGACCCAGATGTCGACGATGACCCAAGCCGCTGCTCGACTTTGTGCATGTATGCAGGTAGCGCCTCACTGCTAAGCGGCGATAGCGGCGGCGTGCGGTCATGGGGCAGCGCGGTTGCCGCAGTGGGTGCAGGGGGCGTTTGGTCAGGCTTAGGCGGCTCATCGGCCAGCAGGTCTTCTAGCCAACTTTCATCTTGTAATTCTTGCGTTTGCTGTATTTCTTTGGCAAAAATGGGCGAGGTATCGTGCACCGATGCGTTGATATTGTCTAAGATAACAAAATCATCTGCAGGGTTGGATGGCGGTGACTGAAGGGTCGATTGCACCGCCTCGTCATCGTCTAGCCCCGTGTGGTCATCAAAAATCAAAGTCTCTTCGGTATCTTGACTGGGTGAGAAGTGGCGTTTGCAATGTGGGCAACGCGCGTAGCCTTTTCTACGCGTCAGCAAGGATTTTTTGATGGCAAAATGCTGATGGCAATACGGACAGTCAAATTCGGCAGTTGGCATGATACGCTCGTCATCGGAGTTTCAATGTATTGAAACGTATTTTTTTGCCAATGTCAATTCAAGCAGGGCGGTGCAATCCGCCGCCCATCGGTTCAAGTATTGCTCTTACTCAACTAACGATAGTTTGTTAAACATACGTTAATTTTAAGCATAAAAATATCAGCCTAGCTACAAAATAAAATAAATTGAGTTTGATAAAATCTAATTTATCCGACGCACACCTGATAAACGGTGCCAATGCTCGTCTTCTTCGTTTTTAAACGTAAAGTCAGCGCTAATGTCAAAAAAAGGCGCGTAGGCTTCGCGCACCGCCTCGACTTGGTTTTCAATCAAACCTGCCAGCACAATGCTGCCATGTGGCTTGAGTAACGTGGCAAAATACGGCGCAAGCTGAATCAGCGGTTTTGCCAAAATGTTGGCGGTGATCATATCCGCTTGCATATCAGCCTCTTGCCAAAATGTGGCAAACGCTTCGGGCAAAAAGGTCTGCAAACGGTCTTGCACACCGTTTAAGCGTGCGTTTTGTTGGCTTGCTAAGACCGCTTGCGGGTCGATATCGACGGCATAGACGATTTTTGCGCCCAATACCAACGCAGCAACGCCCAAAATCCCTGAGCCACAGCCATAGTCGATGACAATTTTATCCGTCAAATCTTGCCCCGCTAGCCAATCCAAACACAGCCGCGTGGTTGCATGGTAGCCTGTCCCAAACGCCAAACCAGGATCAAGATATAAGTTGGTCGCGCTGGGGTCGGGCGCGTCAAGCCATTGTGGCACAATCCACAAGCCATGCGCACATTCAATCGGTTGATAATGCTGCATCCATTCGCGTGTCCAGTCTTTGTCGGCAAGCTGGCTGACCCACACGCGGCTGGCGTGGCAGCTATCGGCGATGGTATGGCTAAGCGTCTCAAGCTCACTGGCACTGGCAAAGGTGCTGCTATCAAACAACGCGGTGACAATGACTTCATCCCACAGTGGTGATTCGTTGGGCATGGGTTCAAACAGCGGTTGGTCACCTGCGTCGGTTAGACTAATGCTGATCGCGCCTGCTTCAAGCAGTAGAGTTTCGGCAAGTTCGGTGTGGTCTTTGGCGCATTGTAGGTGCAGTTGTTGCCAGCTCATGGGGATATCCTTGTTTTTTTAAATGATAATAAAGTAAATGTTAGTAAACCATCACGGCATAACAGGTGCGACAGGTCGAGCTATGCGCTCGCTGGGATCGGTACTGTAATGCGTGTCGGGTCGTTCCGTGGTGGTGTTGGGGCTGTTACCACTTGGGCTAGGGGTTGGATTAAAACTCGGGCTGGGCGCAGGTGGTGGATTACTTTGGCTTTGATTAAAGTAGCTGTTGTTGGCTGCGTCTGGCGCGTCGGTGCGGTTATTGACCACGGCGGTTTGGTTGGTTGCCTCGGCATAGCCTTGGCTGCGCTGCAAACGCGCGTTGGTACTGGCAAATAGATCGGCAGCATCTTGCGTGCGTTGGCGTTCGAAGCGGCGTTCTTGTTCTTGGCGATATAGCGCGACGGCGCATTGGCTGCTGTCTTCGGGCAAAAATTTGGTATCGACAGGCACCAGTACAGCATTGGCGCAGCGCTCATCGGAGAGTGTGCCTTCGCCGTTTTGCAGCCACAACGGCTCAATGCGGCTCGGCACTGGCAAGGCAACAGGCGTTAGATACAATCGCTGCATGAAGTCAATCCACATCGGCAACGCGCCTGTGGCACCGCTTAAACCCATCGGCGTGTTGTCATCGCGCCCCACCCACACCACGCTTACGCGGTTGCCACTGTAGCCTGCAAACCATGCGTCGCGATAGTCGTTGGTGGTGCCTGTTTTGCCTGCCAGGTTCAGATCTTCGCCCAATTTCAACGCCGCTTTGGCAGTACCGTTTTGCACGACTTTTTGCATGGCAAAATTGGTCTGATACACGGCTGGGGGGCTGACGGGTTGGTGGGTTTTGGTCGTGCCCGTTGGCAATAGCACGCTGTCAAATTCGGCACGCGTCTCATCGCTGACGATTTCAGGCTTAACGGTTTGGATGACTTGCCCCTTGCCATCGACCACGCTGCGAATGGTGTGAATAGGCACACGATAGCCGCCATTTGCCAACACCTGATACACCCCAAGCATATCCAGCGGCGACAAATTCAGCGCACCCAGCAGCATGGCAGGATATTCGGGGATTTTTTTACTAATGCCCATGTTGTGTAGCTGCGCGATGATATTGGGCACGCCGACATCCAAACCGACGCGCACCGCCGCTTGGTTATACGAGTTGGCAAGCGCGGTCATCAGTGGCACTTGCCCGTGGCTGCCGCCGCCGTAGTTGGTCGGCGTCCATGTATTGCCGTCGGACAATTTAAGACGAATGGGCGCATCATCCACGCTGCTGGCAAGGTTGTATTTGCCTTGTTCAAACGCGGTCAAATAAATAATCGGCTTAAGTAGCGAACCGACTTGACGCTTGGCATCAATCGCACGGTTAAAACCTGTAAACGTCGTTCCACTGCCGACAACGGCAAGCAGCTCGCCTGTCTGTGGGTCAGCACTGACCAACGCCGCTTGTAGCTGATTGGCGGTCTTGCGGTTGGCTTTATTCAGCCGTTTTAGGCTTTCGCTGACCGCCTGGTTTGCCGCTTGTTGCACCAGTGGATCAAAACTGGTGAAAATCCGCATACCTTCATTTTTGAGGTCATCGCTGTCATACGTCAAATTTAACTCACGTTTAACAATATCGAGGTAATCAGGAAAACGGCTTTGCCCAATACTGGGCGATTTGACGACATCCAGCGGTTGGGCAATGGCTTGCTCGTACTGCGCTTGGCTAATTGTGTTTTGGGTTAGCATGTTGTGCAGCACAACATTGCGCCGCGCCAATGCCGCATCGGGGTCACGAAACGGATTGTATTGGGTAGGACCTTTGGCAAGCCCAACTAGCAAGGCGTATTGGTCAAGGCGCAACTCATTGAGCGGGCGGTTAAAATAAAACTGCGCCGCTAAGCCAAAACCATTGATGGAATGATTGCCATTTTGTCCAAGATTAATTTCATTGATATAAGTTTGTAGAATTTCTTGCTTACTGTAATGATATTCAAGCAATAACGCCATCAAAGCTTCGTTGGCTTTGCGCTTGACTGTACGGTCAGAATTAAGGTAAAAATTCTTGATCAGCTGTTGGGTGATCGTCGAGCCGCCTTGCCGTGATCCGCCCGTCAAATTGCTGACCAACGCGCGCGCCGTGCCACGTAGCGAAATCCCATGATGGGTATAAAATTCGCGGTCTTCGGTGGCAATCAGCGCGTCAATCAGCGGTTTGGGAATGCGCGATATATCAAGCACAATGCGGTCTTCGTTGTTATCGGGATAAATGCCACCAATCAGCACAGGTTCTAGCAGCACGGTGGCAGCGGCATTGGGCTGGGTGCTTTGTAGCTGTATTACGCGGTCATCTTGCAACACCACACGCACAACTTGCTCGGGGGTGTGTTGGTCTTTAGAAAAGCCAAAATCGCGCGTGTGAATGTAGTACTCGGTTGCCTTGTCGCTGGTTAAGCGTTTGGGCGTGGCTGGATTGTCTTGGCCGTCTTGTGCGTCTTGGTCTTGCGTTTGGCCGTCTTGTGTGTCGGCGGTGCTTGGGTCTGGTGGGTTTGGGCTGTCTTGGTCATCAAGGGGTTGTGTGCCAGCCACCGCACTGGCATAGTGGGCGTTAATCGCCGCCATCTCACTGGGTTTTAGCCGAATGGTCTGTTTTTGGTAGGTGCCTCGCGTGTGATAATCATCTGCCGCGCGGTAGTTAATTAGGCTCAGCCAATATTCTAAGT
Source organism: Faucicola sp. SE7633 (assembly GCF_059264685.1). Taxonomy (NCBI): domain Bacteria; kingdom Pseudomonadati; phylum Pseudomonadota; class Gammaproteobacteria; order Moraxellales; family Moraxellaceae; genus Faucicola; species Faucicola sp. SE7633. Next base: position 5,562 of record NZ_JCADBW010000024.1, read on the forward strand.
CTTTGCTACGTACAGGCGCGTCTTGGTACAGTTGTAGCGGTTGTGAGTATACTTTGGCAGGAATGTTCCAACGTTTACCCTCAAACTTGCGCGTGATCAAGCGGTCTTGGTGCACGACATACAACGCCAACCACACCAACGCGGCAATCACAACCACGCTAAATACAAAGCTGATGATATAGCCGCCGCGCTGTTGATACAGGCTGATGCGCACCACTTGGCCGTTATTTGGCAAGGGTGAAGATAAAGTGGCTTTGGTGTAAGAATGCGCGCGCTTGCCCAATTTTTTGCCCAACTGTTGCTTAACGGGGTGGCGATGGCATGACCCATCGGGTACACCATCGATCAATAAATGGCGCTATGATGACAAAACTTGTCACAAATTTCAATCAATCAACATTTCGCGCCGTTGCTCAATCTAAATACCAGCGTGGTAAATGCTAGTTTGCCTGTTTGGCAGTGACGGGTGGGTTGTCTTGCGTGGGATTTTGCTCATGCCCGTCTTTTAAATACCAATGCTTGACCAACCAATAATACACTGCATTTTTGTGATTAAGCCAAATTTGGTCACGCTCGGATAAATTTGACTGCTGGGTGAATGTGGCGGCAAATGCGGCATCAGGCATCAACACAATCGGCGCACCTGCAGGCGTGTAGTTGAGGTCTTGCACGTAGTTGGGCTCTTGTAAATTGGGCATGAGCTGCTGTACCTTGAGCTTAAACACGCCGCTGCCAAAGTATTTGGTGTATAGGGCTTGGGTCTTGACGGGGTATTTAATCAGCTTGCCAACCGCTTTTTTTAGCAGTGGATTGGCTTTGTCTAACTGTTCGGGATGGGCAAGGGGGTTGGTATCGGCAAGGCTTTGCACAGACTGCACGGTAAATGGCGTTTCGGTGACCCAATCGGCGCTATTGATGATGCGATAACCCCAACCGTCACGGGTCAAAAAATCGTAGTCATAAGCATATTGCAAGTTGCCAGGCTTGGGCGCGGCACTTGAGTAGGTTTTAAACACGATATCACGCGGCAAAAATCCTGCTTGCTGGCGGTATTTGAGGTAAGAGGTCAGCAAATACGTCAGTGACGCGCCTTGACTGTGGCCAAATATGTTAAAATCCTTGATGCCGCGCGCGTATTGCCGCTGGATGTGCGCCTCGACATCGTCCGCCATCGCCAAAGTGGCAATCGCCCAACCTGCATGAACTGCCGATTGCGGATGGTCGGCAAACTTGTAGGGCAGGCTGCGCTCACCCACTTGTAGCGCGCCTTGGGCAGGTATCATGGCAAAAAAATAATTTGCCGCCCAGCTGTCCGCGTCTTGAATCGTGCCACGCAGCGCAATCACGCCCGTTTTTTGGCCATCATTGACAAACAACGCCCAACGGTTCTTAAAGGCAACTTCAGGCGCGACATACACCTTGCGATAGTCCTTGAGCGCATCTTGCACGTCACTGGCGTCAAAACGGTTGTTGGTGTCAAATGTTTCATCAAACAGTGCCATCAGTGTCATGTATTCTTTGGCATCAAAGCCTGAGCTTAGCGCGGCTTGCGCGACGCTGGTTTGCGCCAATAAGACAAAGGCTGCCAAGGCAGACGGCTTAATGGCTTTTTGTAGGCTGTGTGGGCTTATCATGGCAGGTTAGGTTTCCGTTGGTTAAGTTGTTTTGGAAAAATGGCGTGGCAAATGGTAGGCTAAATTGCTGGCAGGCGGCAGTATGGCGCGCGGTGGCAAAAATGATTTTGGCTATCCCAAAGCCCGTTATGATGACAAAATCGTGGTCAAATTTCAATCATTGCCCGTGTTCAATTTTTGCCAAAATGCCCCATAATACCTGCATAAACCTTGCATTGTATTTATTGTGCTTTATCATACCGTTGTTATATTATGTCCAATACCGCCCCCGTCGCCCCAACTCACCCAACCGACACGTATTTAGCCGATATCACCGAGCTGGTGCTACCGCCCGATGGCTGCTGCTTTCATTGCGGTGACCCGTTGCCCAATGCGCCGTTTTATACGCCTGTGCTGGGCGCGGCGCGTGCCATGTGCTGCCTTGGCTGTGAGCTTGCCGCGCAAAGTATTGTTGAGGCAGGGCTTGAGCAGTACTATCTTGACCGCAGTACCATCAACCGCACGGCAAGTCTGCCCGATGCGCTGTATCAGCTGCAAGCGTACGACCACCGCGACGTGCAAGCGCAATTTGTCTATCAGCAAGACCACTTAAGCGTGGCCGAGCTGTCTGTGGCAAATTTGCGCTGCGCGGCGTGTAGTTGGCTGATAGAAAGCCGATTGCACGCGCTAGACGGTGTGGCGCAGTGCCAAGTCAATCTCACCCAACAGCGCATGCGTGTGCTGTGGGATGACACACGGCTGCCGATTAGTCAGATTTTGGCGGCAATCCAAGCGATTGGTTATGATGCCAAACCGTATCGGCAAGATACCCACGTGGCGATGCTGGCGCGGCACAATCGGCGTATGGTGTTTCAGCTGGGTGTGGCGGCACTTGGCGCGATGCAGGCGATGATGTTTGCTGTTGGTATGTATTTTGGCGATTATTACGGCATGGCAGCGCAGGACAAGCAGTTTTTGCGCTGGGTGTCGCTGTTTGTCAGTATTCCTGTCGTGCTGCTGGCAGGCGCGCCGTTTTTTGCGTCGGCGTGGTCGGCATTGCGCGCGCGGCAGGTCAATATGGATGTGCCGATTGCGCTGGCGATTGTGCTGACGTTTGCTGCCAGTATGTATGCCACCACCAGCGGCACGGGCGAGACGTACTACGACTCGGTCAGTATGCTGATTTTTTTCTTGCTGGCAGGTAAATATGTTGAGCATAACGCACGCAGCAAGGCGGCAAATTTGGCGCAGGATTTGGTGGTGGTTGAACCGATTTTGGTGGCAAAACTTGGTGAGTATGCGGTATTAAGTGCTGATGAATTGGCTGCGCTGCCCGTATCACAGCTTGATGCGCTACTCAAAAACGCCGATACCGTCACCCCTGATAATCTGGTGAGCGCACCTTCGCTTAAAGTCGGTGATATTGTGCGTATTGATGCAGGTAGTAGCGTGATTAGCGACGGGATTTTGCTGTCAGCACACGCGACGGTATCACAAAGCCTACTGACGGGTGAAAGTGATTTAATCAACAAACAGCGCGGCGATGCCATTGTTGGTGGTAGTCAAAACGACAGCCAACCGTTTGTCATGCAAGTCACCGCACTGCCCAATGACAGCCAAATTGGGATCATTGATCGCTTGGTTAATCGCGCGCTTAGCGAAAAACCACAAATTGCGCTGCGTGCGGATCGCATGGCGCGGTGGTTTGTTGCGCGCGTGTTGTTGATTGCCAGTGTGGTGTTTATCGCGTGGTATATCATTGAACCTGCGCAAGCGGTGTGGGCGACGGTGGCGGTACTGGTGGCTACGTGTCCGTGCGCACTGTCTTTGGCAACGCCGATTGCGCTGACGGTGGCGACCAATCGGCTGGCAAGTTTGGGTTTTTTGGCGACACGTGGGCACACGCTTGGCGCGTTGGCAAACGTGACCCATGTGGCGTTTGACAAAACAGGCACGCTGACCTACGGACAGCCCAAGCTATTACACATTGAAACGCTTAGCGACGCTGACAGTCAAGCCAATGCCGACGCGCTACTTGCCATAGCCGCAGGTATGGAGGTTGGTAGCCGCCACCCGATTGCCCACGCACTGCTGGGTGCGGCAAGTCAGCTGCATTTGCCAACGCTTACACACCTACAACACGTTGCAGGCGGCGGTATCACGGCGGCGATTGGTGAGCAGCATTATCGGTTGGGGCACAGCGCGTTTGCGTTGGCTGCGCCACACGCTAGCCAAGGCCGCGCGTTGTCCGATTTGCCCGATTCTGATTTGCCCAATTTAGCCGCGCATTCTGCCAGCACCAGTGTGACGCTTAGCCGCCAAACCGCAACAGGCTGGCAGGCGTTGGCGCATTTTTATTTTCATGACAAAGTGCGTGAGACAGCGCAAGCCACGGTGGCAGGCTTGCAGGCGGCAGGCATTGAGGTGCTGATTTTGACAGGCGACCCCAGCGCACAGGCGCAGCAAGTCGGGCAGGCATTGGGTATTGATGCGGTGTATCAAGGTCTCACGCCTGATGACAAACTGGCGCATATCAAAACCTTGCAAGCACAGGGCGCGGTGGTGCAGATGGTTGGCGATGGCGTGAATGACGCGCCCGTACTGGCAGGGGCGGATGTCTCGACGGCGATGGCAGGCGCGGCAGATTTGGCGCAGGTTGCCAGTGATTCGGTATTAATTGGCGGCAACTTGACTGCCATTCGCCATGCCCACACGGTGGCGCGTAAAACCGAACACATCATCAAGCAAAACATGCGTTGGGCGATTGGCTACAACATTGCCGTGCTGATGCCTGCCGCGCTCGGCTATGTACCGCCGTGGCTTGCTGCCATTGGCATGTCGCTAAGCTCGTTTGGCGTGGTCATGAACGCGCTACGCCTCAAACGCGCTTGACCATATGGACAAGCACGCGAACAAATTTTGCGGATGTTTAAGGCTGACATGGCAGGTGTTTGGTACGGTTGGGCTTTTTGAGCATGGTATTTAGGGATAATATTTTGCGCATACATGATGCTAATTACCTTTATAATTATAATTAAATGGTTGTATGATTGAGGCGTTGGGCAATTTTTGCCTAAGCGATTGGTTTGGTTTGATAGATTGAGGGATGAGCATGTTTGATTGGTTTCATGCGTTTATCGATTGGGGTAATGGCATTATTTGGGGCTACTTACTGATTTATGTATTGCTTGGGGTGGGGCTGTATTTCACCATCGCCACCCGATTTATCATTCGTTGCCGTAAACCTGCGACTTCAGGCGGTGGATATAAGGCAATTGTTAAATGTGATAAGTTTTGCTATACTCATCTCACTATATTCAATGTCTTACATTCCACAGTTAAGTTAAGACTAAATTGCGAGTACGCAGTGACTTAACTGGTAAGACGTTTCCAAACACACACTTAAGCTAATTCGTGTCTAAGACAATCCTAACGGTAGGATTAGCTTAAAATAAGAACCTAAGATGTACGGTGTGTCGTACGGGCGGTTGCCATTGTCTTAGGTTTGCGGTGGGGCTTCACCGTCTTGCAGAAGGAATCCCCGAACGATAGGGAGGGGAGGAAGTCAAACAGATTCGCCACTTTGGGCATATGTGGCAGCTGCTCAAAATCTCCAACCAAGGTGGGCGTGATGGCGGTATCAGCTCGTTTGAGGCCTTGATGACCTCGCTGGCTGCTCGCGTCGGTACGGGTAACTTGGCAGGTGTTGCCATCGCTATTTATCTGGGCGGGCCTGGCGCGATTTTTTGGATGTGGGTCACCGCTTTGGTTGGCATGTCGACAAGTTTTGTCGAGTCGGCATTGGCTCAGGCCTACAAAGTGCCACACACCGACAACGTGTATCGTGGCGGCCCTGCTTATTATATCGAAAAAGGACTCGGCCAGCGTTGGTTGGCGATCTTGTTTGCGCTGTGTTTGTTGGCGGCGTTTGGGCTGGCGTTTAACGGTGTGCAAGCCAATACCATCGCCCAAGCAGTCAATGAAGCCTTTCATATCCCGACTTGGGTAACGGGTGTTGGGCTGGTGTTATTGACTGCGCCTGTGGTGTTTGGTGGCATGCGGTCAGTGGCAAGAGTGGCTGGCAAGGTTGTGCCTGTCATGGCGATTTTGTACTTGTTGTTGGCGATGTTTGTGGTGGTCACCAATTTACCCCAGCTGCCGTCTGCCATCGCGTTGATTTTCAAATCCGCTTTTGGTGTTGAACAGGCGGCAAGCGGTGCACTGGGCTATACCATTGCCCAAGCGATGATGAATGGCATCAAGCGTGGTCTGTTCTCTAATGAGGCAGGTATGGGCTCAGCACCCAACGCCGCGGCCACCGCGCAGACTTACCCCAATCACCCTGCCACCCAAGGCTTTATGCAAATGCTGGGTGTATTCATCGATACACTGGTCATTTGTACCGCCACCGCCTCTATCGTTATTTTGTCGGGTGTCATTGACCCAAGTGTAGAGCAAGAAGGCATTCAGCTCACTCAGCTGGCGTTGTCTCGCTATGTGGGCGATTTGGGCGTATATTTCATTGCTGTTGCTATTTTCTTTTTTTCATTCACATCCATCATTGCTAACTACAGCTATGGCGAAGCCAATATTGAATTTATTGCAGGGCCTAGGGTTGCTAAAGCGGCGGTGACGGCATTGCGCGTGGCGGTATTGGCGATGATATTTATCGGCTCAGTCGCCAATCTAAAAGCAGTGTGGGACTTTGCTGATTTATCCATGGGGTTGATGGCATTGATCAATTTGGTTGCCATCGTTTGGCTGTCGCCCGTTGCTTTTAGAATCTTAAAGGATTATGAACGTCAGTTAAAATTGGGCAAGCTTCCCACCTTTGACCCCGATGATTTTAAAAAACTGCGTCATGAAGCCAACCGTGATGCTTGGGATGAATGATTTTGGTTTGATGCTCGATTGTGGTTTATAGTGCCCCCACATCCCTGCGTGGTGTGCAGGGATGTTTTGTGCTCGATGTTTTGTGTTATTAAACACCTTGGGGGCAAACAGTCAGCCTCAAGCGTTGCATTGTTGCATTGACCGCAAGCTTATTGGGTGCTGGTTGAGCGGCTGCTAACCACCACGACCACACAGTTTGGTAAAAGCGGTTGGGTAAAATCGGCAATCACAACCAACCCGATTGTTTAAAGCGATAATACAACAACGAACAAATCGTCAATGTGACCAGCAGCACGATAAAGTAACCGTATTGCCAGTGCAGCTCGGGCATATTATCAAAGTTCATCCCGTATACGCCTGCAATTGCCGTTGGTACCGCCAAAATACCTGCCCACGCTGCCAGCTTGCGTACGACCTCGTTTTGCCCCATCGTCACCACCGCCATATAGGTGTCCATCGCCACGCTAAGCATTTCATTCAGGCCGTTTACAGCATCAAGCGCGCGCAGCAAGTGGTCATTGACATCCCGAAAATACGGCTTGGCTTGGTTAGGAAAATTGGGCAAAAAATCTTCTTTTTTGTGGTTGATAAAAAAGTTACAAATATCTTGCACGGGCAAAATCACCGCACGCATATGCACCAGCTGGGATTTAAGCTCGTACATATTGCGCAAGGTCTGCTTGTCAAAATCCTCTGAGAAAATCTCGCGCTCTTGCTCGCGCAGATACCGCCCAAGTTTGTCGGTAATCGGCAAATAGTTATCCACAACAAAGTCTAAAATCGCGTGCAACACAAAAATCGGCCCCATACGCATTTTTTCGGGGCGGCGGTGGCAATAATCACGCACACTTTGGTAACTGTGTGACGCGCCTTGGCGAATTGTGATGATGTACTGCTTGCCCATAAAAATCGCTGTTGTGCCGTAGCGAATCGTGTAATCGGTCAATTTGGCAGTACGCACGACCACAAACACGCTGTCATTGCCATAGCTTTCGACCTTGGCGCGTTGATGCTCAGCAAACGCATCCTCAATCGCCAGTTCGTGCAAGTCAAACGCCTCTTGCACCTCGCGGATGGTTTCAGCCGTTGGGTCATGCAGCCCAATCCACACAAATACATTGTTGTTGGTAAGCTCGCGGCGCACGTCATCAAGCTCAATCACGCCCAAGTTTTCGCCCGTTTTGCGTGAATAGGCAAAGCAGTTAGCAACCTCGTTTTTACCCGTAAAGCGTGATTCAATCAGCTGGGTGTCAGCATCGGGATCATAATCGCGCACGGGCATCTCAATCGGCGCATACACCTCAAGCGTGCCTTCATCGTTTTGGTAATGATTGACACCAAAATCGCCCGTCGGAAACTGCTCTTTATCAATCTGGCGAAAATGGGCTTCTGCCAAATCATGCGGCATGATTTCATGGCTCAAAAAGCCTTCGGGCAAAATCAGCGTATCGTCATCATCGTCCTCAAGGCGGATATGGTGGCGTGACGGGTCATGGGGTGGCGTCATGGGCAAGTCTCCTGCGTGAGGTGGATGAAACAACGCTACGCGCTGCGGTGAGTGTTTGGGATAGTGATGGGTGCGATAGGCAATCCGTCAAAATAATCAGCTATATCACAAGCTGTGCCAAGCATTCGGCCACGGTCTAGCCGTTTTGGCATCACATGAATTGATGAAAATAAGCTAAAAAACAAAACTAAATTGCGTACTGCTTAAGCGTGTCTAAATCAACCAGACTCAACACGCTGTCATGGCACGCTTCAAGTTTAATCGGTGGGGCAACGCCTGCGTCCAATGCCTCAAGCCAACGCAGCGCGCACACACACCAAAAATCATTTGGTTGTAAACCCAAAAAGCCCATCTCGGGCAATGGCGTAATCAAATCATTGCCGCGAGAAAACGAGAACTCCAAAAATTCGCGCGTCATTTTGGCGCAAATTGTATGCATGCCAATATCGCGCGCGCCCGTGTGGCAAAAACCATCACGATAAAAGCCCGTCAAAGGTGCAAAACAGCAGCTTGCCAGCGTCGTGCCTAGCACGTTGGTTTGATTGGCATGGGGGTCAAAACCGTGTGACATCGCGCAGCCCCTCGCATCAAAACAGTCGCGTCAAAAATACAGTCGCGTCAAAAATCGCTCAAGGTCAAGATACCAGCCAAAACCGCCAGCACCAACCCAAAGAAAAAATTAGGCGCATATTTTGACATGCTTGCGCCAACGCGTCAAAATCTTTTTAAATCACATTATTTAGCCAAGCCTGCCAAAAATTTGCAAAACCACGCGGACAAACCACAAAAAACCGCCCAACCCTGTGCCAGCTATGCTACAATAAATCCCCGTACGACATAGCTAAGGCGCGTGGTGGGCTGGTCTTTGTGGCACAATCTAAAGCACCGCATTGTAAAACCAAGCGCCATTTGACAAGATTTGCTAAATAGCGTGTTTGAATTAAATTGAACCAACAATAACGACGGAAGACAATCAGCGTATGGGTGAGGCGTTTATCAACCACAGTCAGCAGTATTCTGAGCTAGCCGCCGTGTCAGACGGCGACAACACACGTGAATTGTCGTGGCTGTTGCCCGATGGGGTCAGCGACCTACTCCATACCGAAGCGCTGAAACAAGAAACCTTGCGCTACCAGCTGACCCAAATTTTGCTGTCACATGGCTACCAACTGGTCAGCCCACCGTTTATTGAATACGCCGAAAGCCTACTACATCATGCCAGTGAAGACCTCAAACGCCAAACGTTTCGGCTGGTAGACCAGCTCACAGGGCGTTTGATGGGTTTGCGTGCCGATATCACCCCACAAATTGCGCGCATCGATGCGTATTTACACGACAGCGACGACAAAACCGCCCACAGCGTGGCGCGGTACTGCTATGCAGGGCACGTGGTTTATACCCTGCCCAAAGGCTTGTTTGGCTCACGCACACCGCTACAACTGGGGGCAGAGATGTTTGGCGCGGCGGATTTGGCCGCTGATAAAGCCTTGTTTGATGCGTTGCACGCACTGTTGGCTAGCACCCAACTGGTCAGCCAGTGCCATATCGACATCGGGCATGTGGCGATTTTTCGCGCGTTGGCCAAGCAAGCCAATCTGTCTGCCAGCCAGCAAGACGAGCTTAGCAAGCTATATGCCAACAAAGCCTTGCCCGAGCTTGCCACATTTTGCCAACAGCTAAACGCACAAGGCGAGCTTTCGGCCACGTTGGCACAGGATTTTTATACCTTGGTGCAAGACGGCAATGACCTAGACCGTCTACAAGCCAATTTATCGCCCACCGCCCGTCAAAATACCGACATCGCGCAAGCCTTGGCGGACTTGCGTGCGTTGGCTGCCTACTTGCGCCAAACGTGGCAAACCGCGACCGTAAGCGTCGATGTCAGCGAATTGCAAGGCTACCATTATCACACAGGCGTGGTGTTTCAAGTATATGTTGGCAATGACGCGCTGCCGCTGGTGCGCGGGGGGCGGTTTGTCAATCCACACAGCCTGCACACGCGCCCTGCGACAGGCTTTAGCGCGGATTTGACACGTTGGCAAAACCATGTCACTGCCATACCTGTAGCCTTGATCGTGGTGCCGTTTGCCACATGGCAAGCACACAGACAAGATGACAGCCTACAAGCAGCAATTGCCAAATTGCGTGCCAACGGGCAAGCGGTGGTGGTGGCGGTCAATGCTCATGACATGCCTACCGCCAGTCATGAACTACAATGGCACAACGGTACATGGCAGGCGGTGGCGCGTTGAGGTTTTTTAAGGTTAGCGCCAATTTTTATTATCAATTTTTTAACAGTTTTTTCATCAAATAACAGCAAGCGAGGTGACAAACGTGGCAACGGCTGAATTTGGCAAAAGTGTGGTGGTCTTAGGAAGTCAGTGGGGTGATGAAGGCAAAGGCAAAATCGTTGATTTGCTGACCGAAAAAGCAGGTGCGGTGGCGCGTTACCAAGGCGGACACAACGCAGGGCATACGCTGGTGGTTGGTGGCAAAAAAACCGTGCTGCATTTGATTCCATCAGGTATTTTGCGTGAGGGTGTGAAATGCTACATCGGTAATGGTGTGGTCTTAGCCCCCGACGCGCTACTCAAAGAAATGCAAGAGCTTGAAGAGGCAGGCGTGCCTGTGCGTGAGCGGTTGCGCATCTCGCCCAACTGTCCGTTGATTTTGCCACAGCACGTTGCGCTTGACCAAGCACGCGAGCAAAAACGCGGCAACAACAAAATCGGCACAACGGGGCGCGGCATCGGCCCTGCCTATGAAGATAAAGTTGCCCGCCGTGCGATTCGCTTTGCTGATTTGTTCCGCGCAGATTTTGCCGATAAGCTCAAAGCCAATTTAGAGTTTCATAACTTTGCTTTGACCCAGTATTACGGCGTAGAGGCGGTGGATTTTGACGATACCTTGGCATTGGCAAAGTCGTGGCAACACGCGCTTAAAGACTTGGTTGCCGATGTCACAGGCGAGCTTGATGCGCTGCGCAAGGACGGCAAGCATTTGATGTTTGAGGGTGCGCAAGGCACGTTGTTGGATGTCGATCACGGTACTTATCCGTTTGTTACCAGCTCCAACACCACAGCAGGTGGCGCGTGCACGGGCACGGGAATCGGGCCGCTGTATATCGACTACGTGCTGGGCATTACCAAGGCATACACCACGCGTGTGGGCTTTGGGCCGTTTCCTACCGAATTGTTTGACGAAACAGGCGAGCACTTGGCAAAAGTCGGGCAAGAATTTGGCGCGACCACAGGGCGTGCGCGTCGCTGTGGTTGGTTTGATGCGTCGATCTTGCGCCGTGCGGTAGTGCTCAATTCACTGTCGGGCATTTGTTTGACCAAGCTTGATGTATTGGATGATTTAGAAGAAATCAACATCTGCACAGGCTATGAGCTGCCACAGACCGAGTTTGCAGGCGCAAGCGATGCCGAGTTTTATGCCAATGTCAAGCCCATCTATGAAACCGTGCCCGGTTGGCAAACCAGCACCGTTGGCATCACCGAGTACGATCAATTGCCTGACAATGCTAAGAACTATATCAAGCGCATTGAGCAGCTTATCGAATGCCCCGTTGATATCATCTCAACTGGCCCTGACCGTGAACAAACCATCGTACTGCGTGATCCGTACGATGCTTGATAGTAATCGCCAAGCAGTCTAGCCTGCGCAATAAAGAACGGTATCTTATCGTTCTTTATTTTTTTGTCAATTTTTTTGCAGGCTTGGTTTGGCAAGTTTTTAATAAAATATGAAGCAAAATTTTTGTTATGATTGGCGCAAACTGGCAAACTTGATCGGTATTCGCCGATAGTTGGGACGGTTTGGGCGTGTTTGCCCGTATGGGGTGCTGGTTTGGGGTGATTGCCGCGCTGGGATAGCGGCGGCTGACGGTTTGATTGATTGGATTGAGGGAGAGTGGGGTGATGTGGACGAATCCCGTGTTGTGGGCGGTCATCGTCATGTTGGGGCTGTCACTGGCGCGTGTGCATGTGGTGTTGTGTTTGATTATCGCAAGCCTTGTCGGTGGGCTGATGGCAGGCTTACCGCTGGCAGATGTCACCGATGCGGCAGGCACGGTGGTGCGTGAGGGTGTGCTGACGCATTTTCAGCAAGGGCTTGCCAATGGTGCGCAAATTGCGCTGTCGTACGCCCTGCTGGGGGCGTTTGCGGTGGCGATTTCGCACTCAGGCTTGCCGCAGCAGGTGACGGCATGGGCGGTGCGCGCGCTTGACCATGACGCTTGTGCAACAGGCGCGGCAGGTCATAATAAACGTGGCATGGCGCGGGTCAAGTGGACGATTTTATTGGGTTTGCTGGCTATGAGCTGCGCCAGCCAAAACTTGATTCCGATTCATATTGCGTTTATTCCGCTGATTGTGCCGCCTTTGCTGACGGTGTTTAACCGCTTGCAGCTTGACCGCCGTATGGTGGCGTGTGTGATGACGTTTGGCTTGGTCAATACGTATATGTTTTTGCCATATGGTTTTGGCGATATTTTTATTAACCAAATTATTTTAAAAAATATCAACGACGCAGGGCTCAACACGCAAGGCGTATCCATTTATCATGCGATGGCAATTCCTGCGCTTGGTATGCTCACGGGTCTGCTGACGGCAATTTTTATCAGTTATCGTAAGCCGCGCGTGTACCAGCAAACCGCGCTGGATGGACAGCTGCACCACGCCGCGCAACAATATGGCACGGATAATACCAAAGCCGCCAATCACACGTTGGCAAAGTATCAAAGCATGATTGCTGTGTTGGCGATTGTGGTGGCGTTTGGTGTGCAGCTGTATACGGATTCGCTGATTTTGGGCGCGTTGTTTGGCTTTGGCGTATTCATGGCGACGGGGGTGGTCAAGTGGCACGATGCGGATCATGTGTTTAACCAAGGCATCAAGCTGATGGCGATGATTGGGTTTATCATGATTACCGCGCAGGGTTTTGCCGCGGTGATGACGGCAACCGACCAAATCAAGCCGTTGGTTGATGCCAGCACCCAGCTGTTTGCAGGCTCAAAAGGCATGGCCGCGGCGATGATGCTGCTGATTGGTTTGGTGGTGACGATGGGTATTGGCTCGTCGTTTTCAACCGTGCCGATTATCGCGGTGATTTATGTGCCGCTGTGTATGGCGATGGGCTTTTCACCCACCGCGACGGTGGCGCTGATTGCCACGGCTGGCGCGCTGGGGGATGCAGGTTCACCTGCGTCGGATTCTACCTTAGGGCCAACGTCGGGGCTTGATGCTGATGGGCAGCATGACCATATTTGGGATAGCGTCGTACCAACGTTTTTGCACTATAATATTCCGCTGCTGGTATTTGGTTGGATTGCAGCGATGGTGTTGTGATGACTAGACGATGATGCTGCTACGGACTTGGTTCAGTGACAGCCTGCTTGCGCCGGCCAATCTTTTAACCTCTGCGCTGACTGCCGTCACGGGCGTGGGTGGGGGGATGATTTTGATTGGACTGATGCCGCTGCTTGTGCCTGCGGCGGCGGTCGTGCCCGTGCACGGTGTGACGCAACTGGCTAGCAACGCTACCCGTGCTTGGTTTGGGCGTGAGGCGATAGACGGGCGGTATATCGGGCCGTTTTTGGTGGGTTCGTTGGTCGGACTTGCGGTGTTTGGTGTGCTCATTCGTTACGTTGAGCTGTCGCTGATTCCGCTGTTTATCGGCGTGTATATTTTGCTGATTACGTGGTCGCCAATGTTTAATCGGCTGATTCGGCGTTTTGAGAGCTTTTTTTGGGTGGGTTTTTTGCAAACGGGGCTCGGTGTGTTTGTCGGTACGCCCGGCCCGCTCAATATTGCCGTGCTCAACAAACATTATGACGACAACCACGTGGTGGTGACCACGGGCGCGCTGATGATGACAGTGGTGCACAGCGTCAAGCTGGTGGTGTATGTAAGCCTCGGGTTCGCGTTTGGCGAATATTGGCGGCTGCTTGCTATGAGGGTGGTGATGGCAGCATTGGGCTCATGGCTCGGCACGCGTCTGCGCCAGCGCGTGCGACTGGCGTGGCTAAAAAAAATTCTGCCGTGGCTGCTCACGGTACTTGCCGTACGGCTGATTGTCGGCATTGTGTATCAGCGGTTTTGGCTATAAACCAAGCTAACGCGCCAACACCTGCGCATCCCACAAAACCGTTTGCCCACCATCCAAGCGGCTGACCACGCGCGCCAACACAAACAAATAATCCGACAAACGGTTGATAAACTGTAACCCTGTGGCAGACACATTACCATCACGCGCTTGCAAGCGCACCAATACGCGCTCTGCGTCACGCGCGGTTGCTCGGGCGATATGCACCTGACAACACGCCACCGAACCTGCAGGCAAAATAAAGTCTTTGAGCGGCGGTAAATCAGCGTTCCACACATCAATTTGGGCTTCTAATGCCGTCACATGCGCTGCCGTCACGCCGACATACTCAGGCATCGCCAGCTCGCCACCGAGATTGAACAGCACATGCTGAATGATGCTCAAGCCGTCATCAATGTCAGGTTGGTCAGTCAATAAGCTGCGCACCATGCCCAGCTGCGCGTTAAGCAAGTCCAACGCACCCATGGCATCAAAACGTACATCAGATTTTGCCACGCGGCTACCATCGGCAAGCCCTGTCGTGCCATCATCGCCCGTGCGTGTGTAGATTTTGGTCAAGCGGTTGCCCATAGGTAATCCTTAAGATTGGTTTGATAAGACTTGTATTTGGTTTTTTTATCGCCATCTATGCACAACTGGCATGAATGTGGCATCGATACCAACCAAAATTTATGCAAAAATTGGCGTTGTCATCTTGCTGTCACATCAATTTCATGCTAGTGTCACATTGTTGGCGTTAAATAGTCAATACGCAAGGCGATAAAACACGTTTAGCCGCCATTGCTGTAAGCCTGTGACCTTGAGCGCAAGTTTATCATTCGTTGCCGTAAACCTGCGACTTCAGGCGGTGGGTATAAGGCAATTGTTAAATGCGATAAGTTTTGCTATGCTCATCTCACTATATTCAATGTCTTACATTCCACAGTTAAGTTAAGACTAAATTGCGAGTACGCAGTAACTTAACTGGTAAGACGTTTCCAAACACACACTTAAGCTAATTCGTGTCTATGACAATCCTAACGGTAGGATTAGCTTAAAATAAGAACCTAAGATGTACGGTGTGTCGTACGGGCGGTTGCCATTGTCTTAGGTTTGCGGTGGGGCTTCACCGTCTTGCAGAAGGAATCCCCGAACGATAGGGAGGGGAGGAAGTCAAGGTAATCGTTAGATGCACCGATGCACCAAGTTTTGCTAGACTTGTTTGACTGTGTTCAATACAAAAACTATTGGGTTAAGACCAAATTGTCAGTACGCAGTCAATTAGCACTTAGCGGGCAAAACATAGCAAAAAATTGCGCCGACCTTGCGCCATTTGCGTGATGCAAATGTATATAACCACGATTCAATCCGTCGTAAAAACGAAACAAAAAGGAGTATAACCATGTCAATGTCATTCCACAGCGCGTTTGAATACGAAACCGACGTGATTTTCTTTGATGAAGGTGATGATGCAGTCGAAATGTAAACACTGCCTCATCCGCGCTTGACCAACCACATCAGCGCACCCAAAACTGCCAACCTCTTGACATTGTGTTAAGAGGTTTGTTTTTTTTGGTATCAGATATTGCGCGATTAAAATCACAATCAGTGGTGCAGATGGTGGCGATGCGCGTTATCATCGGGTTGCTCGCTGGTTGCGGTCGGCATATCCATCGGCATGTCCCCGTGTGGGTCATGCAGGGTTGGTGTGTCCTTTGTCATTGGGCTTGTGGCAGCAGGCATATGCCCGTGCGCATGTGGATGCCCATCTTGGTGCATCGTTGCCATCCACATCGGCACCACCATCACCGCCACGCCTGCCACGGTCAGCAACGCGCCGTTGATTTGGCGCAAATGCCATTGCCGAATGGTACGCTGCAATAGCCCAACGGTGGCTTGGGTTGCCACCAACATCGGCAACGTGCCAAGCCCAAACGCCAGCATCAACGCTGCACCTGTTGCGGTATCGTGATTTGCCACCGCCAGCATCAATGCCCCATACACCATGCCACACGGCAACAAGCCCCACAGCAAACCTGCCAACAACGCTTTGGGTACGCTGTCCATCGGCAGCACACGCTTTCGCACAGGTGCCATCGACTGCCACAGCCGCGCACCGACACGCTCAAGCCGCGCCAACAGCGGCACACCCAGCAGCGTCAGCCCAATGACAATCAGCACCGCCCCCAACAGCATACGCGGTGCTGACTGGTGCATAAGCGGCGCAAACAATGCCATGCCCACACCGCTTGCCACCACACCCAGTAGGGCATAGCTGGCAAGCCGTCCTGCATGGTAGCTTGCCACCAACACGGCTTTACGCGCGGGTGTCAAGCCTTGCATTGACAGCCCAAACGCGGTCACAATACCGCCACACATGCCCAAACAATGCGGCGAGCCAAACAGCCCAAGGCTAAATGCCGCCAATAAAATCGCACTATTTATCATTTGCTGTCGTTGTCATCTGCCGTTGGGTGGTGTGAGGTGGATTGGGTGATGGTTGTTTGTGCCGCTGTCGGCTGCTCTGTCGGGCGTTCGGCAAGCTGCTGACGGCGCAGTTGGCGGTCATCAAGAACCACGCGCTGAGCCTCATTGTCAAGGTCATCAAACTGACGCGAGCGCACCGCATAATACACCGCAAAAATCCCCACCACAAAGAAAAATAAACTAATGGGAATCAAAAAATACATACTTTGCATGGGCAGCCCCCGTTTAACTCCCAACCAAACCCAACACCGCTTACAAACGCGTATTCAAAAACGTATTATAACGGATTTTGCCAAAACATGGGCGCAGTCCGCACCACCCCTTTTACCTATCGCTTATTGAATAATCTGTCAAAACCCTTATATTAAAGTCAAAAGGTGATTGATTTTACATTGGTTTTTATATGGGTTTTTACATCCAATCACGCACCACCAATCAACAAGGAGCAACCATGCCCACCGTATTCAACCGCTTGCCCAAGTTTAACCTGCCAAAACGCGACCGTTTGGCACGACTTCTGCCACGCAAAAAGCACTTGCTGACCTTGTCTGCCGCGCTGCTAATCGGTGCAATGCTAATGCCAACCGCGAATGCCGCCAATGTCGTCATTGACGTGCGTACGCCTGAGGAATTTCAAATCGGGCATCCTGATGGCGCAATCAACATTCCACACAGCCAAATCGCCAGCAAAATCGCCAGCCAAGGCGTGAGCAAGTCTGACACCATCAAGCTATATAGCCGTGGCGGCGCGCGCGCCACCCAAGCCAAAGCCGCGCTTGAAGCCGCAGGCTACACCAACGTCAGCGTACAAAACTAACGCCAAGCCACGGCCGCAAAAACCCGCAAGGCTAGTGATGAAAGCTACCATCGGCGGCAATCCACACGGGTTCTGGCTCAAGCCATACGCCAAATTGGGTGTGCACACGCGCTTGAATCAGCTGCATGGATGCGGCAACATCCGCTTGCGTTGCCCGATACGGCGCATGGTTGGTCAAAATCAGCGCGTGATGTTGGTGGGTCAAAATTGGCGCAATGCCGCCGCCTTTTATGCCTGCATTTTCAATCAGCCAGCCTGCCGCCAATTTGGTCAAGCTCGGGTCAGGTGTGCCATCGGCGCCTTTGACTGCAAAATTCACCAAATTAGGATAATCATGCAACAGTGCTTGCGCTGTCTGCATTTTGACAATCGGATTTTGAAAAAAGCTACCACAATTTGGCAAGGTGGCAGGGTTAGGAATTTTACGCTGACGAATGGCGATGACCGCGTGCATGACATCAGTAGGCGTGATGGTCGTACGCCCATTTTGCTCGGCAATGCTTTGGGCAACTTGCGCTACGTCGCCATAATTGAGGTTCACGTCGGGAATTTTTGATAGTTTAAACGTCACGCTGGCAATCAGCCAATCACCTGCTTGTTGTTTAAACCGGCTATCACGGTAGCTAAAGTGGCATTCGGCATTGCTAAGGACATGCCAAGTCAAGCTTGGTAAATGTAGTGCGCGCACCGCCACCAACACATCCGATACCTGCACACCATATGCGCCGATGTTCTGCACGGGCGCAGCACCCACCCAGCTTGGGATCAGCGCCAAGTTTTGCAGCCCATACCAACCTTGCGCCACTGTGTGCATGACCAAATCGTGCCAGTTTTCTCCTGCCCTAACTTCAAGCGTCACGCTGTTTTCATCTTCTGCCAACACTGTCATGCCCATCAGCGCAGGCGATACCAATGCGGCTGTAAGGGTTGGCGGCAAAATTATATTACTGGCGCTTGATACAATCACATACGCTTGCTTTGTCGCGTGTAAATCAGCAATGATTGGTATAATCTCATCCAAGGTGGTCAAACGGATGACGTTGTCGGCTTGACAGCGCAATGCCATGGTGTTGGCGATATAACCAGAAGGTGGCATGATGGCAGTCGGGGCAGTGTGTTCGGTCATTTGGCAATTCTCGTTTTACTGTTTGCTACAGCCTTGTGCTTGGCAGCCTGTGTGTGACTTACCCTTTTATGATTTAATAGCCTTCGTCGTCGCTGCCATAGTGGTTGCGTTCGCGCAGCTGTTCAAGTTGACGGCGTTGTTTTTTGTTGGGGCGGCGGTCGGGACGCGCAAGGTTGGCCAGTTTTTTTTGCTGCAAGAAAAATTCGCGTTGGCTGATGCTCTCGTCGGTTTCTTGATACAGGCGGCTGGCGGCGGTGGCGTTGCCGCGTACGTCAGACAATGCCAATACCTTGACGGTTTTTTGGGTGTAGTTGGTTGCCGAACCTTGTCGGATGGTTAGCACATCACCGACGGCGATTTCTTTACTGACCTTGACGCGACTGCCGCCAAAATGTACGCGTCCTGCCTCGATGGCTTCTTTTGCCAGTGTGCGTGTGCGATAAAACCGCGCCGCCCATAGCCATTTGTCGAGGCGGATTTTTTGCCCATTAAATTCATTGGGGGTTAGGTCAGCTATTGGCGCGTCATTGTGTTCGGCGGTATTGCCAGTTTGGGCTGCGTCAGTATCTGTATCAGTATCTTGGGTAACTGGGGATTGCCAGTCCTCATAGATGGGGTGGCGGTCAGTGTAGGGGTTGTGGGTGGGATCGGCTAGATATTTTGGTGCTGACAAAGTAGTTTCCTAGTGGTGTGATGGTAATTGGATAAATCAACCAAACTGTAATATAGTAGCACAATTGGCAAGTTAGACCAATGTGGGCACGCTGTGCAAGGTATTGGGCTGGTATGATGATTTTGGCAAAACTTGCTGATGATTGACAATTTTTGGCACATTTTACCCAAGTGACAAATTTTGTCAGTCATACTGACAAAAAATGTCAATTTAAAAATTTAATTATTATTCTTAAATTAAATATAAATTTTTATCAATCAGGGCATTTCTGGGCGATTATCTGCATGTTAAGGGGTTTTATCGCTTGGTGTGTATGCGAGGTATAAAGTGGCATATTTATTGCATGGTACTTATCAGTAAGACCACGATATATGATGACAATATTTTTATAACGTGTTTGTGTCAGTTGTTTGATATATCGCTTGTTTGGAGTGTGCTAAATAGTTTGTATAGATAAATTGATTGCATGGAGCAGTTATGAACCATATTTATAAAGTGATTTTTTGTAAAGCCACAGGCGTGTTTGTCGCGGTGGCGGAGTTTGCGCGTGCGCATGGCAAAAAAGGCAGCGGTGCGGTTGGGCAGGCAGGTGAGGTAAAAGCGTCTGCTACCAGCGTCAAGTACTTTGCTTTGACAGCGTTGTCAGGTGCGATGATGGTGGTCAGTGGGCAAGCGATGGCGGCAGGTAGTTTTGCTTCTGGGAATGGAATTGCTATAACCCCGACTCGTGGTGATGCTCCAAATAATGGTAATATTTATACCAATATTGCGATTGGCGGAAATGCTACCGCAACAGGAGGGCAACAGGCTATCGCGATAGGCTCTGGTAAAACCCCAGGTGAGGGTGCAAACGCAACAGGTGACCAATCGATTGCTATCGGTGCTAATACCAATGCTACAGGAGCATCTTCAATTGCTATTGGCGGGGATGATTTAGATGAAGCCTCTAAGGCTAATCTTGATAGATCAGTATCGAGTGGCGGTGTGAATAGTGGGACAGTAGCGACATCCTATGAAGCTTATACTGGTTATAGAATGGTTGATCCCACCAATGATGCAACACAATATATTAACACCCAAGCAGGCACAGCAGCCGTTGCTGTTGGTGTACAAGCTAATGCCTCTGGAGCGTTAGCGACAGCCATTGGGACTTCTTCTAAGGCAACGGTTTTAGGCGCAACTGCATTTGGTGTGGGAGCACATGCTACTCTTGAAAATTCGGTAGCTTTAGGCTCAGGCTCTAAGACTAATACTAATGCAACAGGTGTTACATCAGCGACAGTAAATGGAATTAACTATAGCGGATTTGCAGGTGGTGGAGATGTCACTGCAGGTGACCAAGTTTCAGTCGGTAGTACAGGCTATGAGCGCCAAATCAAAAACGTTGCACCCGGTGCTATCACCGCTAGCTCAACCGATGCCATTAATGGCTCACAGTTATATTTGACTCAACAAGCATTGGGTAATGTTGCCAAATCCACTGCCACAAATTTAGGTGGTGGGTCGAGTGTACAAGCTGATGGCAATCTTTCTGCCCCAACTTATACGGCAGTTAAAGATGGTGGCACAACTTACAAGACGGCAAACAATGTTGGTACAGGTCTATCTAACCTAAATGCTTATATCAACGAAGGCTTTAATGTACAAGGTAACGGTACAACCCAAGGTAAAGTAACCCCAACCGAAGCAATTAATTTTGTTAATGGTACCAACACCACAGCCACTGTATCACCTGAAGCCAATGGCGTTACCAACGTTACCTTTAACGTCAATACAACCACGCTTACGCCAAACAACACGGGCACAGTAACAGCAGGCAATACCGCAGGGCTAGCCAATGCCAATGATATCGCCAACGCCATCAACAACGCAGGCTTCACCCTACAAGCCCAAGGCGCGAACGGTAGCCTAGTCAAACCAGGTGCAACGGTGAATCTAAACAGCTCTTCACCAAGCCTACTAACCGTAAGCAAAAATGCAAACGGCAATACCGTAAATTTTGACCTCAGTCAAACCGCCAAAGATGGTATTGCAAAAGGTAATACCTCGGTTCAAACCATTACCACACGCATTAGCAACGACAATGGCACCACCCAAAATAACGCTCAAACCATCAATCAAAGCCAGCAATATGCCGATTTTATCGCAGGTGATAACATCAGGCTAGAGCAGGCGACAGGCGGTGGTATCAAAATCAGCAGTACTGCAGCAGGCGGTACGCCGATTCATTACTACAGCGTCAATGACGATGGCACACAAAAAGCCAACTACAATAATGACGGTGCAACAGGTAGAGATTCTTTAGCCATTGGTATAAACGCATTAGCTAGCGGTCAAGGCTCTACAGCAATCGGTGGACTAACCAACCAAGCAACCGCGCAGAATACGACAGCGGTTGGAGAAAATAATACCGCTTCAGGAGTATTTGCCACAGCTATAGGTGGACTTAATACTGCAGAAGCAGGCGCGACAGCGATAGGTAATAACAATACTGGCACACAAGCGTACGCTACAGCAATTGGACGATTAAACCAAAATACCGCCGCCTATGCCGTTGCCATAGGTAGCGAAAACCGAGCCACAGGCACTTATTCAACCGCCATTGGATACAAGAGCCAAGCCACTGCAAACAACGCAATTGCAGTGGGTAATAATGCGACTGCTCCTGCTGCTAATACCGTTGTCATCGGTAACAATGCGTCAGTTAATGTTAATACTAATAATTATTACAATCAAAGCGTTGCTATCGGTAATAACGCCAAAGTAGGTTCCGGACAAGGAGGTACTTATCAGGCGGGAACCGCTAATACAGGTGGCACGGCAGTAGGTCATGATGCCCAAACCTCATATGCAGGTGCAGTAGCCTTGGGATCTGCTCGGGCTCGTGCTTCAAATAGTATTGCGATTGGTGCACAAGGAAGTTACTGGGCAATTACGGAGGCTGATGGCGCGTTTGCGGTTGGTAATGGCGCGAAGGTATCAACCGCACAAAGTGTTGGGGGACAAGCGATTGGTCGTGGTGCATTCGTCCAAGGTGCTGGCGGTCAGGCGTATGGTCAGAGTACCAAGGCATACGGTCAAGCTGCGATTGCCATTGGAGGCGGCTACGATCCCACAAACGGTCCTAACATACCAGGCGGAGATACCGCTGCCAATGTAGGATCGGCAGCAGGAGCAGCTGATCGCGGTATCGCTATCGGTAGCACCGCGCGTGTCGGTAGTAGAGCGAATGACTCCATCGCGCTGGGTTCTAATACAGCAGTAGCAGATGGTGCAATCAGCGCAATCGCCATTGGCAATAATGCTAAAGCTACGGGCACACAGTCCATCAGCATCGGTACGGGTAACATTGTGAGCGGCAATAACTCAGGGGCATTGGGTGATCCTTCGCTCGTAGCAGGTAGTAATAGTTACTCAGTAGGTAATAATAATGTTATTAGCGCAGCGACTGATAACGGTTTTATTTATGGTGGACAAAACAACCTTGGCGGTACAACCACGCGTGATACCAATGGTGTGGTAACTGGTAGCACGATTACAGGTAACAACGCAGCGAATCGTTCAGTAGCGATTGGTTTTCAAAACAACGTCGCCACCAATGCTAATATTAATGACAGCGTGGCAATTGGTAGTAAAAACACCATTAACCAGTCAAATACGTTTGTCTTGGGTAATAACGTAACCACCACGCAAGCCAATAGTGTAGTTTTGGGTAATGACTCAACTGACCGTGCAGCCACCACAGAAGCTACGGCAGCTGTCAACGGCATCACTTATGGTCAATTTGCAGGACAAGGCAGTGCTGATAGAGGTGTCGTCAGTGTAGGTTCGGCAGGTAATGAACGTCAAATTATCAACGTAGCGGCAGGTCAAATCTCTGCCACATCAACTGATGCTATCAACGGCTCGCAGCTATACTTGACTCAACAAGCATTGGGTAATGTTGCCAACTCTACCAAAAATATCATTGGTGGTAACACCCAAGTGAATTCCGATGGCACACTAACGGTCAGTAATATTGGTGGTACAGGCAAAGATACCATCGATGAAGCCATTAAAGCATCAAAAACCGAAGTTAAAGCAGGCACCAACGTTGCAAGCGTTGAACAAACAACAGGTAACAACGGACAAAACGTTTACACCATCAATGCTGATGGTGCTAAAGTTACAGCAGGCAAAGGCGTAAACGTAGAAGCAGGTGAAAAAGACAGCAACAACATCACCAACTACACCGTCAGCCTAAACCAAGCGACCCAAGACAGCCTAGCCAAAGCCGACACCGCGCTACAAAGCTTTGACGCACAAGTTAACGGCACCACTGCCAAAACTGTTGATCAAAACAGCCCAACGGTAAACTTTGTCAATGGTACAGGCACCACTGCGCGTGCAGACGGCACCAACATCACCTTTGATGTCAAACAAGCCGACCTAACCACCAACCCAGATGGCACCGTCACCAACAACAACGCAGGTGACACCTTTGCCACAGGCGACCAAGTTGCCAACGCCATCAACAACGCAGGCTTCAACCTACAAGCCAACGGCGATGACGCAAGCTTGGTCAAAAACGGCGACACCGTCCAATTCCTAGAGGGACAAAACATTGCCATCACCCGTGACGGCAACAACATAACCGTTGCAACCACACCGAACGTCAGCTTTAACAACGTTGATGCCCAACGCATTGCCACAGGCGACACCGTCATGGACAACAGCGGCGTCACTTTAACGGGTGGCAACAACCAACCTGTCAAGCTGACCAACAACGGTCTAAACAACGGTGGCAACAAAATCACCAACGTCGCACCTGGCACCATCAGCCCAGACAGCACAGATGCAGTTAATGGCAGCCAGCTATACACCACCAACCAAAACGTCACCGACAACGCCGACAACATTGCCAAAGGCATCAACCTAGGTGGCACAACAGGCAGCAACAACTACCAACTAGGCGACACCATCAACATTAAAGGTGACAACAACATCACCAGCGACACCATAGATGGCGGCGTACAGTTAGGCTTAGCCCCTGTAGTGACAGTAGGCAACAACAACCCAATCACCATTGACGGCAACAACGGCACCATTGGAGGCTTGACCAACACAAGCTTTGACCCGAATGCTACCTACACAGGCGGACAAGCGGCGACCCAAGAGCAAGTGCAACAAGCGGCAGCCGCATCAAGAACCGAAGTTAAAGACGGCACCAACATTGCCAATGTTGACAAACGAACAGGAGCAAATGGACAAGACGTTTACACCATCAATGCCGACGGCGCCAAAGTTACAGCTGGCACAGGCGTAACCGTTGACGCAGCGGATAAAGACGCCAACAACGTCACCAACTACACCGTTAATGTCAAACAAGCCGACCTAGCCGCTAACCCGAACGGCACCGTCACCAACAACAACACAGGTGACACCTTTGCCACAGGCGACCAAGTTACCAACGCCATCAACAACGCAGGCTTCAACCTACAAACCAATGGCGACACCGCAAGCTTGGTCAAAAACGGAGACACCGTTCAACTGCTAGACGGACAAAACATTGCCATCACCCGTGACGGCAACAACATCACCGTAGCCACCACAAAAGACCTAGTAGCAGACAGCCTAACCACAGGCAACACCGTCATAAACAACGATGGCGTCACCCTAACAGGCGGTAACAACCAACCCGTCACCCTAACCAACAACGGGCTAAACAACGGCGGCAACAAAATCACCAACGTAGCAGCAGGCACAGCTGATACAGACGCCGTGAATGTCAGCCAACTACAAACCGCACAAGCCAAAGCCACCAGCAAACTTAAAGATGGCACAGCGACCACCGTTGGCACAAACACCAACCCAGACGGCAGCACCACCTACAACGTTAATGTGCAAACAGACGGCACAACCCTTACCGTCAATGGCGACAACCAACTAACCGCCCAAACCAGCGGCATCCGCGCAGGTAATGATGGACGCGTGAACATCAATGAAGGCGATAATCCAGACAGCCTGGTAACCGCAGGCAACGTTACCAACGCCATCAACAACGCAGGCTTCAACCTACAAACCAATGGCGACACCGCAAGCTTGGTCAAAAACGGAGACACCGTTCAACTGCTAGACGGACAAAACATTGCCATCACCCGTGACGGCAACAACATCACCGTAGCCACCACAAAAGACCTAGTAGCAGACAGCCTAACCACAGGCGATGAAAATGGCGGTGCTTACATTGATCGCAACATCATTGGCGTCGGCGACAACAGCACAGGACAAGCCACCGTACTTCAACCAGGCGCCATCACCGTGGGTGGACCGAACAACGGCATCCGCATCGAAGGCGACGCAGGGAAGATCAACGGCTTGACAAACAAAACGTTTGATCCAAACAACATCGTCAGTGGACAAGCAGCGACCGAAGACCAGCTACAACAAGCGGCAGCGGCAGCCACCACCAAGCTAGAAGATGGCACAGCAACCACGGTCAGCTCAACGCCTAACGCAGATGGCAGCACCACCTACAACGTTAATGTACAAACAGACGGCACAACCCTTACCGTCAATGGCGACAACCAGCTAACAGCCGTCACCACCGCATTGAACTCAGATGGCAAAGGCAACACCAATGCCACCAACCCAGACAACCTTGTCAAAGCAGGTGACATAGCCAACGCCATCAACAACGCAGGCTTCAACCTACAAACCAACGGCGACGAAGCAAGCCTGGTCAAAAACGGTGACACCGTTCAACTGCTAAACGGACAAAACATTGCCATCACCCGTGACGGCAACAACATCACCGTAGCCACCACAAAAGACCTAGTAGCAGACAGCCTAACCACAGGCAACACCGTCGTAAACAACGATGGCATCACCCTAACAGGCGCTAACAACCAACCCGTCACCCTAACCAACAACGGG
>NZ_JCADBW010000025.1:0-29991 GCF_059264685.1 Faucicola sp. SE7633
TTTTCGCTTTAGCGTTAGCATTTTCTTCTGTTGCTCGGCTGTGTAGGCTTTGCAGTAGTCGTCTATTTGGCAGTAAAGTGCTTCGAGATTGTCCATGTAAGAAGTCCTTGGCTAGGTTGTTTGTGGTGAACTTACTTTAGCATATTGGACTTCTTTTTTTTGCCTTTTCTTATGTCGAATTCGGGTTAACCAAGCTTGGCGAGGGCTTTATCAAAACGCGTACGCTGGCGTTGATTATCATTTTGCCGTTGCCGATTATTGGCTTGTTGGAGCGCAATGGTTTAAAAGAACACGCACAAAACTGGGTGGCGCGGATTCAGTCAGCGACATCGGGGCGGCTGTTGATTGTGTATTTGTTTATCCGCGAATTGACGGCAGCGATTGGCCTGACCAGCCTTGGCGGACATCCACAGATGGTGCGGCCGTTGGTAGTCCCGATGGCAGAAGGCGCGTTTGTCAATCGGTTTGGTAGTTTGCCAAAAGCGGTCAGCAACAAGCTGCGTGCGATGAGTGCGGCGACGGATAACGTGGGGCTGTTTTTTGGTGAGGATATTTTTGTGGCGTTTGGCTCGATTGTGCTGATGCAAACCTTTATGAAAACCACGGCAAACTTGGACGTAGACCCACTACACATCGCGGTATGGGGCATTCCGACGGCAATTTGTGCGTTTTTGATTCATGCCACGCGCTTGTATCGGTTGGACAATCAATTACAACGTATAGCCCCCACCCTGCCTGCGGCAACGCCCAATACGTTGCCCAGCGACGCTACCAACATCCCACGCGGCTAAGCAAGGACAACGCATATGGAAACAATACAATCATTGGTTCAAATGGAATATTTGTATGGGCTGGCTGGCATAATTTTGCTGATTGTCGGTGGGCTGACTTTTGCCGATGCGACCAACCCCAAACGCTTAACGAGTGGCTTTTTTTGGGCGGCGTATGGCGTGATTATGCTACTTGGCAATTTTATGCCGCCCTTGGTGGTGGGGGTTTTGGTGGTGTTGATGGCGTTGGTGGCAGGTTTTGGCGGTGTGGCGGCAGGGCGTGAGCAGCTGCCAGCGCGTGAGGTGCGCCTTGAACGTGCGCTGATTTTGAAAAACAAGCTGTTTATTCCTGCGTTGGCGATTCCGTTTTTTACCATTATCTGCGCGGTGGTGCTCAAAAACGTGCAGTTTGGCGATTTGCGCTTGTTCCCTGAGAAAAACGAAACCCTAGCAGGGCTGGGCGTTGCGTCGATTTTGGCCTTGGTGCTGGCGTGTGTGGTGACCAAAGACTCCCCCATGCAGTCGATGAAAGAGTCGCGCCGTTTGTTTGAGGCGATGGGCTGGGCGGTGGTGTTGCCGCAGCTACTGGCGGTGCTTGGGATTATCTTTACCGATGCAGGTGTGGGCAAGGCGATTGCCGAATTGACGACCCACTATTTGGCGGTGGATAATCGTTTGATTGCGGTGACGGCGTATTGTGTGGGTATGGCGGTGTTTACCATGATTATGGGCAATGCGTTTGCGGCGTTTCCTGTCATCACGGCAGGCATTGGTTTGCCAATTTTGATTATGCAGCACCATGCCAACCCTGCCATCGTGTGCGCGATTGGGATGTTTAGCGGCTATTGCGGCACGCTGATGACCCCGATGGCGGCAAACTTTAACATCATCCCTGCTGCCCTGCTTGAGCTTGAGGACAAAAACGCGGTCATCAAGGCGCAAGTGTGGACGGCGTTGCCGTTGCTTGCGGCAAATGTGGTTTTGATGTATGTGCTAGCGTTTCGCTGATTGCCAGTTGTTAGCGTTTTGCTGCGCTTAGATGGCGGTTAAAGCTGGGTGGCATGGCTTTAGCCGCGGTTTTTTTTGCCAGCGATTTTGCCATGATGGGTGGTTTTGTAAACATTGACCATCCACCACACTATCTATAGGAGCTATGATGTCTGTTGTAACCTCTGCCCAATCCAATACCACGCTACTTTTGACCGCGTTTGAGCCGTTTGACGGTGAGGCGGTCAATCCATCGTGGGAAGTGGCGCGCACGCTTGATGATGCGGTTATCGCAGGTGTGACGGTGCGTGCGGTGTGTTTGCCGTGCGTGTTTGGTGATAGCTTGACGGCATTGGCACAGGCGATTGAAACACACCAGCCAAGCATCGTCATCAGCCTAGGGCAAGCAGGCGGCCGCTGCGATATCACGCCTGAGCGCGTGGCGATCAACCTCAATGACGCGCGTATCGCTGACAATGCAGGCAAGCAGCCTATCGATGAGCCGATTGACACAGACGCGCCTGCGGCGTATTTCACCACCTTGCCCATCAAGGCGATGGTACAAGCCATGCGCGCGGTGGGTGTGCCTGCGTCGGTGTCATACACGGCTGGCACGTTTGTGTGCAACCATGTGTTTTATGGGCTGCAGCATTTGGCAGCGCAGTCTGGCATTGGCAAAAGCGGCTTTGTCCATATCCCGTATTTGCCCGAGCAAGCCGCCAAGCGCAATGGGCAGCCAAGTTTATCGGCGGATACGCTGCTGACAGGATTGCGCGCAATGCTTGAGGCGGCCGTGACAACCGAGGTGGATATCAAAGTCACAGGCGGCAAAACCCACTAAATTGCAGCCACCCACCGACAAAATCAGCAAAACGCATGAGTCACGTTTTGACGCTGTTGGTCAGCAATTAAGCATTGCGTTGGCGATTTTTTGATGCTTATAATGCAAGCGTACAATCTGACAGCTTAATGACAATACCGCTACAACGATTGATTTTTGTGTTGGTATTGCGTAACACAAGCAAGGATGGTTCAAAGGGATTTTTTAACAATAAGCAGGAGGCGCGATGGGACTTAGCAATGTGGTGGGACAAATCAACAACTGGGTGTGGAGCCCTGTGCTGATTTATTTATGTTTGGGTGTCGGGCTGTTTTTTTCGCTGCGTGGGCGGTTTTTGCAGGTGCGCCATTTTGGCGGTATGCTGCGCCTGTTGATGGACGGCAAAAGCAGTGAGCAAGGCGTGTCATCGTTTCAGGCGTTGGCGATATCGCTGGCAGGGCGTGTTGGCACGGGCAATATCGCTGGGGTGGCAACCGCGATCACCTTTGGTGGGCCTGGAGCGTTGTTTTGGATGTGGGTGGTGGCATTTTTGGGCGCAAGCACAGCGTTTGTTGAGTCCACCTTGGCACAAATTTATAAAGAACGCGACAGCGAGGGGCATTTTATCGGCGGCCCTGCGTATTATTTTGAAAAAGCCTTGGGCAAAAAATGGTACGGCGTGTTATTTGCCATTTGCGCGATTATCGCGTGTGGTATTTTGCTGCCGGGTGTGCAAGCCAATGCCATCGCCGACGCGCTGCAACATTCAATGGGCATTGCGCCCACTGTGTCCGCGGCAATTGTCGCGATTTTGTTGGCGTTTGTGATTTTTGGCGGTGTCAAGCGCATTGCCACGGTTGCCGAGGTGGTCGTGCCGTTTATGGCATTGGCCTATATCATCGTTGCGTTGGTGATTATTTTGCTGCATCTGGGCGAATTGCCGCACGTGTTGGGGCTAATTGTGCGCTCAGCATTTGGCATGGATGCAGGCTTTGGTGCGCTGCTTGGCTTGGCGATCCAATGGGGTGTCAAGCGCGGTGTGTATTCCAATGAAGCAGGCCAAGGTACAGGCCCACACCCGTCGGCAGCGGCGGATGTGTCACACCCTGCCAAGCAAGGGTTGGTGCAGGCATTTTCGGTGTACATTGATACGCTGTTTGTCTGCTCTGCCACAGGGTTTATGCTGCTCATTACAGGGTTATACAACGTGCAAGATCCGAAAAATGCCGAAGCGTACCTGTATCACGGCGTAAACGGCGTGGCGGCAGGCCCTGGCTATGTACAGACCGCGATGGAAAACATCATGCCGGGGTTTGGCGCGATGTTTGTCGCTGTCGCGTTGTTTTTCTTTGCCTTTACCACCATCATCGCCTACTACTATATGGCAGAAACCAACATCCGCTACCTAAGCCGCACATTCAAGCTTGCGTGGATGATACCTGTGCTCAAAGTCATCGCGGTTGGCGTGGCGATTTATGGCTCAGTGAAAACCGCTGATTTGGCGTGGGCATTGGGTGATTTGGGCGTGGGTATGATGGCATGGCTTAATATCATTGGGATTTTATTTTTGCAAAAACCTGCCTTTGCCGCCTTGCGTGATTATGAAGCACAGCTCAAAGCAGGCCAAGAACCCATTTATGATGCCGAAGCCAATGGCGTGTACAACGCCCCGATTTGGCGCGAAATTGCGGCCAAATATCGGGCGATGGCTAAGCAAAATAATTAGCCCACCAAAGCCGACCACTTCACACCAATCTAAAAAGGCTGATAGTTTTATCAGCCTTTTTGATAGCTGTCAAAACAGCTTAAACCAACGTCAAAACCAGTTGCGCCGCCATGGCAAAACTTGCCCCAATCCCTGCCCCAACCAGCACATCCGTTGGGTAATGCAGCCCAAGCACCAACCGCGACAACGCCACCAGCGCAGTAAACGGCGCTAATACCCACAACAACACAGGCGCTTGACTACCAATCAACAACGTGAATAAGACCGCCTGCAAGGTATGCCCCGATGGAAAGCTAAACACATCCAAAGGCCGCTCTTTTAAGACAATCACCTGATGCACTTGATACGGCCGTGGGCGCACGGTATGGCGTTTTAAAAACCGATACAGCCGATAACCACTGTAGCTGGTCAGCAAAATCACCGCCGTTGCCAGCGCAATCGACAACGGCGCGCGCCCCTGCACCGCCAACACGCCAATCATGGCAATCACCGCTGCCGCCCAGAACCAACCATCCCCCAACCGACTGATAAGCTTAAAAAACTGCCCAATCAGCGCACGGTGCGACCAACGATTGGCACGGATGGTCAGCCGCGCATCCCAATTAAGCAGGCGTTGGTGCAAATGGTGCAGACGCGGCTTGCGCTCAAGATAATGGTAAAATTGCTGCATGGTCTTGGGTAGCACGATATCGCTGGGATATGTCAAAACATCGCCAACAGCGGGGGTGGTTGTGTGGGATTGGGATACACGTTGCTTCATCGCGGCTACCTTTGATGTTATCAAAAAATATTGTTCTAAAAATTTAAATTACCTACTCAACCTTATTGCTATACCAAATCTATCGGCCATGCCTTTTTTACATTTCACCCAATCAGTTTAGCCCAAAACCTGCTGCTTTGCCAACACTTGCCTAAACATGGTCAGCATCTCTTGGGCTGGGCGTTGCCAAGAAAATTCTGCCACTTGCGCGCGTGCCACCGCACACATTTGGCTTAGCTGCTGCTGCTTGGGCAACTGCTCTATCATGGCAACAAACGCGGCCTCATCACCGAGCGGCACGGTATGCCCACACGCGTCGGTGACCAGTAGCGCGGCAGCGGCATCGTGATAGGCAAACACAGGCAGGCCTGATGCCATCGCCTCGGTGACCACGTTGCCAAAGGTTTCAACTTGGCTGGCAAAAATAAACGCATCGCCACTGGCGTAATGCCGCGCCAACGCTTCACCTGTCTGAAAGCCTGCAAAAACAATGCTGTCATCCTCAGCGTGCTGCTGGCACAGCTTGTCTTTTTCTGGCCCATCGCCAACGATGACCAACTTGACATGGCGATGTAGCTGCGCGCGCTGCAAGGCTTTAAAACTTTTGACCACCGTGTCAATGCCTTTTTCGGGTGAGACGCGTCCAACGTACAATAGCACGGTTGTGCCGTCATCTGCACCCCACGCTTGGCGCAAGGCATGGTCGCGGCGTTTGGGGGTGTATAGCTCGGTATCCACACCGCGCCCGACTTGGTACAGGCGTTTAAACCCAAAGTCAGTCAGCTGCTTGTGGGTGGTTTGGCTGGGCACACAGGTGGCGGCACAATGGTTGTGAAACTGCTTCATATAGCCCAACAGCGGCAATGCCAGCACCTTCCAACCAAAGTAGCGGCTAAAATCATGAAACGACGTGTGATAGCCTGATGTGACCTTAATTTTATGGCGTTTGGCAGCCAGCAAAGCCGCCAACCCCAACGGGCCTTCGGTGACGATATGCACGATGTCAGGCCTTAGGTGTTTAAACTGCCGACTTAGATACCGATAACACGGCAAGCCCATGCGTAGGTGTGGGTAGTACGGGATGGGCAGGCTATGAACGCGCAAATCCTCACGCACCACCGTTAGGTTTTTTTGCGCCTGTGCCGCCTCGCGCGGGTCGTCGCTGGGCTGTTCGGGGCGAATCAGGGTGATGGTGTGCCCCATGTGGTGCAACTGGCTGACGATTTGAAACATGCTTGACGCCACGCCGTTGATATCAGGCAGCCATGTTTCGGTCACCAGCACGATGTTGAGCGCGTTTGGCTGGTTTGCCGTGTGCGTCTGTCCGCCTTTATCACCTTGCCATGTCACAGGCGCGTGGCGCGTCTCGGTATCACGTAGGATATCGGCTGCCCCACCGCGCGCTGTGGGCAGGGTCTGAGGCTGAGCAAAATTTTTAACAAACAAGGCAGACGTACTCAAGGCTTACTCTCTAACACGATTTTATGAAGTTTTGTGCTATGATAAAAAAGCGCATTGACAGCTATATGTCAATTTGATAACAGTTTGATGACAAGATTTTATTTGTGGGCGTTTTGCACCCCATTTGGCAGTCTGTTACAATACCCACGCACGGTTGCCTCCAACCTTGTGTAATTTTTACCATTTATCTTAAATAGCCGTTGTATGCAGCCCATCACCACGCCAAACCCTGCCAGCAATAGCCGCGCTGGTGACACACACCGTCACACGCTGCTACTGCTCACCCACGCACCCGACCACGCGCAGACATTGGCAGGTCTGGCATTTGCTCAAAAATTTTGTCAAAATTTTGGCTCAAACACGGCAACCAACGTGCCAACGTTGCGGCTGTTTTTGTACCGTGACGCGGTCATGTTGGCAAATCGGCTAATTTGGCAAGCGGATGATATGCCCAACCTAGCACGCGCTTGGCAAACGCTGGTGCAGCAGTTTGGGCTAAACGCGCAGGTATGCGTCAGCAGTGCTTTGGCGCGCGGTGTGACCGACAGCGAAAACGCGAAGCGTCACGGCTTAGACGGTGAAAACCTGGCCAACGGCTTTGCGCTGGTTGGCTTGGGTGAGCTGGCAATGGCACTGCACGCAGCACCACAGGTGTATCAGTTCTAAATGGGCAACGCACGGTCATGAAAATTTTGCTAACCATCAACGCCGATACCCTACTACAAGGCTATGAAGCCTTGGCGATGGCGTTTGCTTTGGCGGTGTTTGAGCATGAGGTGCAGCTGGTCATCGAACCATCGATGTTGGCGCAGGTGTTGGCGCAGCCAACAGGCAAGCTGGCAAACATGCTGGGCTCACTGGCACTGTATGACATGCCTGCCGCGTGGCTAGCACCTGCTGATTGGGCAACGCTGACACGCTGGCGGCAAGCCGAACCGCAGCAAGACTTTGACTGGTTGGCGAATGTCGCGCCAATGCCCACGCACGCCTCTGATTTTGATATAACCCTAAGGCTATAACCATGCCCCATGCAACCACCGACTTCGCTGACCTACCTAAGCTTGACAGCGACGGGCATTTGGTCAATGCCGCTGACTGGTCGCCACAGGTCGCGCAAACACTGGCTGACACGCTGGATGTGCGCTTGACAGACACGCACTTGGCGGTGTTGGCGGCGGTGCGTGAATATTACGCGCGCTTTAGCCATCCGCCGATGACGCGCCCTTTGATTAAATATTTAAATCAAACCTTGCCCGAATTGGCGCTCAATAACGCCAAATTGCAGCAGTTGTTTAACACAGGCTTGGTGGCACGCCATGTCAATCGTTTGGCAGGCTTGCCCAAACCTGCTAACTGTTTATAGGCTATGTCAAAATCCGTGCGGTTTTAAGCCATCAGCTATTTTGGATCATACGGCACTAAATTGGCATAACCCACGCTTTGCCCTGTGTCACCGTCAAAACCGCGTTGTCGCCATACCTCAAACAGCGTAACCGCCACGCTGTTGGATAGATTTAGGCTGCGCGACGTTGGCAACATCGGTAAGCGCAGCCAATTGTCCGCGCCAATATCTGCCCGAATTGGCTCAGCCAAGCCTGCCGTCTCTGACCCAAACACCAACGCGATGTGCGCAGGCTGTGCCAAGTCTTGTGCATAAAGTGGCAAGCTTAGCTTGGTCGTCAAAGCCACCACACGCCTAACCCCTGCTGCATTGAGCGCCTGCCGCGCTGCCTGCCAATGTGCATGTACGTGCACGTTGGCCCACTCGTGGTAATCAAGCCCTGCACGGCGCAATTTTTTATCTTCTAAATCAAAGCCCAATGGCGCAACCAAATGCAACTGCGCGCCCGTGTTGGCGCATAGCCGAATGATGTTGCCCGTGTTGCTGGGCATTTTGGGTTCAACAAGGACAATATGAATCATGGCGCGTCACACCTGCTGGTCTTAAAAAGCGGTATTGTAACAAAATTCACCACTAAGAGTTTTGTTATCCGCCCGATGGCATAAATTCGCCGCGCTTGGATGACTAGTAACGCAAGCGTAACAAATAATGCCATTTTGTTACACGAAAGCTATGGTAGCGTAGCGTAAGCTTGCTTAATATGGCACTACCCAATAAGACGAATGGCTTGCCTAATAGCCCAAGATTTTAGCAAATCCATATTAGGCCATTCAGCCTAGGCATTGGTCATAACTCTTCCCTATTGATGAGGATATATCATGAAAAAGTTGATGGTAGCTACTGTTGCTGCAGTATTTGTTTTGACTGGTTGTAACACCTTCAAAGGTTTTGGTCGCGACGTTTCTAAAGGCGGTCAAGCAATCTCTAATACTGCCCAAAAAACTGAAAACAAAATGTAATTTTGTTAAAGTTTTATCCAACAAAAACCCGCCTACTGGCGGGTTTTTTGCGCTAATTGCCACCTACAACGCTTTTTTTGCCAAATCCTTGGGCAGATATAAACTTAAATACGCAATCGCGGCTTTGGTCGCCTCCTCGCGATAGACATCGCTGATGGCTTGTTGCGTGCGGTAGGCTAAGGTAAATACGCCGTTGATAATACCGTATACAACCTTAAGCGCGCATTGCAGCTCGGCAAACTCAGGCATGTGATAATACGCGGCAAGCTGATCATAGATTAAACGGCTGGCTTGTTCATTGGCTTCGCTGCCAAATTCGTTGTTCTCAAACGCAGGCGTGTTGGTTTCATACACCAAACGCGCCACGGTGGTATCATCTTGCAGCACCTCAACATAGATTTTGATGTATTTGGCGATATACTCTTGCCAGTTGTCTGTATCGTCGGCGGAGACGGTGGCTAGGGTTTTAAAAATTTCGGTGCTATTTAGGTAGCGCAATGCCAAAAACACCGCATCGACATTGGGAAAAAAATGGTACGCCGACGCACGCGGAATACCTGCTTCCTCACACACATCAGCAAGGGTAATTTCGCTAATCGGGCGCTTGGCACTGAGGCTCTTGGCAGCGGCAAGCAGTTTTTGCCGCCGCGCGCGTCCTTGCTGACTGGTGAACTTAAACTTATTGGGCACCAGTTTACGCGCTAATTCTGAGTCGGCGCGGATATTGTCAATTTTTTCATCATACACATTGGTCATAGTTCCTCCTTAGATTGGTTGTTCGGTGGGCTGATTGGTTGATTGTATCAATTAATCTGGCAATAACGATTAAGACGGTTGATTATACAGCTTAATTTGAGCGCGTACCAAGCCGTGGTCGGTTGGGCGTGGCGGTGTGACAAATTTAAGATGGTCATTAAAATAATCCACTTGCAGCACCTCGCCCAAGCCATATTTGCTATCGGCCAAAAACTGCTCGGACACCAAAATTTGGTCAAGCACCTCAGGTATGCCTTGGTGGATGTGGGTATACGCCACATTGCGCAGCCAGTGCAAGCGCGTTTGGATGGACGATGCGTCAAACAGCGCAATATCGCGGTTGGTCTTGTCATACACCACCTCGCCTGCCTCGCTTAGCAGCTGACAGGTCACGCTTTGCATGACATCATTCATATCACCCAGCAAAATCAGCGGCTGGTTGTTGTGCTGTAGCGTTTCGATGACATACTGGCGGATACCTGCCGCTTCAGCCGCGCGCATACACAAGCTGCGCAGTTTGGCGCGCACACGAATGACGGGGTCGTTACGGTCTTCAAGCGGCTGCCCATGCGCGTCTTCTAGGTAGTCGGGGCGTTGGCTTTTAAGATGCGCGACGATGACATGCAGCAAGGTATCGTTTGGCAAGCGCACCTGCGCCAACAGTGGCGGACGGTTAAAGCGTTCATATCGCCCCATATCAGGGATATCAAGCTGCCCGATTTTGGGAATTTTTTCCAACAAATGGTAATGCTCGATGGCAAAGCGCGACACCAAGCCAACCGCTGGCGTGCCTGTCGCGCCTTGCCCTTGGGTCAAGGGGCTGTCGGTCGTATTGCTGGCAAGCGGCGCAATGACGTGATGAGTCCCCATGTCTGCGGCGTCACACAATTCACGCAAAGCTTGTTCGTCCCAAATTTCTTGACAGCCGATAATGTCGGCTTGTAATTGACGTAGCAGCTGCGCTAAGCCATGAATTTTTTGCTGATAAATCGCTGAGCTATAGGCATCGGTGTTGTGGTAAAACACGCGATTGGGCAAGGCAAGATTGAGTAGATTGGCGGTGGCAATGATAAATTGCGTGTTAGCAGCCATGTGAGTAAAAGCCATGATGGTTGTTAGGCAGTTGGTTAAGTGATCAATATACAAAATTCAGCAGAATTTTAGCGAATTTTCTTAAGACATTTTAAGATAAAAAAAGACCAAAGGGTCACTTTGGTCTTTTACGGCTTAATTGGCCAAAATTTAGCCAATATCGGCAATATTAACGATGTTCTGGGGTGATACGATACCAAGCATCACGCGCCGCATTACGCGCATCTGACCACGCCATACGTGACTCACCGCGCACTTCATTCCATGAACGCTCTAAGTCTTGCTCAACGTCTTCAAAACGTGTGTTCGCGTCATAGCGCGCACGGTTGGCATAACCCACCGCATAAGCAGGTTGGTAGTCGCGGTCATAGGTGTATTCTTGGTTGTAATACGTTGCGGTGCTGTGGTTGTCGCGCCAGTAGTTATCTTGCGCGGTTGGGTCGATGGCTTCACCCGCTGCATGACCTGCGCCGCCGCCAACGGCTGCACCGATTGCACCGCCGATTAGCGTGCCCAGTGGGCCTGCCAATGAACCGATAGCAGCGCCAACAGCCGCACCACCAACACCGCCTACCGCAGTGCCAACAGGGTGTGAACCTGGTTCGCCAGTGATTGGGTCACGGTTTAGATCTTCATGATTGCTCATTGTAACTTCCTTTTGTCTGTCGCGCATTTGCAGCGCGTTGTTGCTGTTTTGCTAATATTAAAAATTAGCCCTCTTAAATATCCGTTAGGATTGTACCATGCTTACCAGCCTAGGTAGGCCTGCTAAGCAGTGGATTTGGTATTATCTTAAACAGACAATATCTGGTTTGATACGGTAATTTTGTTGAATTTGTTAATGATTGACATAGGTTGGGTTATTTGACTGTAACCCTGTTGATTGGTTTGGGTGTTTGTTTTGGCGGTCAAACTGGCTGGGCGTGTTTGGACAAAACTTTTGGCGCACGATGTTGATTTTTGGGCTCTCTAACCACACCATCATGCGATATTTGCCATCAATCTGGTTGTGATGGGTCAATTTTTTATGCCAAAAATTTGTTAAAAACTTATATAGCGGTTTTTTATTTATGGGTTGGTTTGACGACCTTAAGCCTTTATTTTGTAATTTTTAGCACAATCATAGCAGACGGTATTGCGTTTTGTTTTATTGCTATTTTATTAGTACAGATGGTTACCATGCCCAAATCTACCACCAAACTTGCCGATTTTGACCAACACATCAACGCACTGCGTGCCGCGACTTGTGTAACGCCCCAGCAGCTGCGCTACCACACCGACCCCACGCACCTGCCTGCCAGTACGCGTGAGGCAGACGCGCCTGATATCGGCTTTGGACAAGCGCGCGCTGTGCAAGCTTTGACCACAGCATTAGATATCCACGCGTCGGGCTATCATGTGTTTGCCGCAGGTGAGAATGGTTTGGGCAAGCGCACCTTGGTTATGCGTTTGTTGCAAGATTATGCCAAACGCCAGCCCACGCCCGATGATTGGGTATATGTGCACAATTTTGGCGATGCGCGCGCGCCGATTGCGTTGGCACTGCCTGCTGGTATGGGACAAACGCTTGCCGAGGACATCAAAACGTGTTGGCTTGCGCTCAAACGCCAGCTGAATCAACGCTTTCGCAGTGACCATTATCAAAGCAAAGTTGAGGCCATTCGCAACCAAATTAGCTTGCAAGAACAGCAGGCTTATGACGCGCTTAATGAAGAAGGCAAGCAGTACGCGCTGGCGTTGGCGGTACGCGCGTCGGACAATAAGCCGATTTTTGTGTCTGCCGATTGCGCCACGGATGATGACACGCACGCATCGGCTGCGATGCGTCCTGTACCGACGGGCAAACGCGGCAATCCCCACCCCGACAAGCGCGCCGATAACACGGAAGCCGCCAGCCCTGCGCATGGTCGGCCGATGTCGCCATATGTGGCGAATTTTCAGGATAAAAACCACATGCAAAAGCGGCTGAATCTTTTGACCATCACGCTTGAGCAAATTGAGGATGAAGCCAACCAAACCCTACAAGCATTGCACCAGTCATTGGCGCGGCGCACGCTCACGCCACTGCTAGCGCCGCTGCTGGCTAAATATCAAGATTTGCCGCCTGTGGTTCAATACCTCAATGATTTTGCCGCCGATATCATCGCGCATGTTGAGCCCATCATCAATGAAAATGACGACGAATTTTTGCCCAGTCATTTTTCGCCATTGCCTGCTCGCTATTTTGTCAATGTCATGAGCAGTCACGCGCCCGACGCAGGTGCGCCTGTGGTGTTTGAGGATTTGCCAACGCATCTAAATTTGCTTGGGCATGTTGAGCAAATCACGCATTTGGGCACGGTTTCAACCGATGTCAGCCTTATTCGTGCAGGATCGCTGCACCGTGCCAATGGCGGCTATTTGATTTTGGAAGCCAGTAGCTTGCTTGAATACCCGTATGCGTGGCAGGGGCTTAAGCGCGCGCTGCAAAGTCGTCAGCTTAAGATGTCAAGCCTTGAGCAAATGCTGACCTTAACAGGTAGCGTCAGCCTTGAGCCGCACGCGATTGCGCTGGATGTCAAGGTCATTTTGCTGGGTGAGCCTGATTTGTATTACGATTTGCTTGAATTTGAGCCCGAGTTTCACAGCGTGTTTAAGATTCGGGCGGATTTTCACGACCGCATTGAGCGCACGCCTGCCAATGAGCGCGCGATGGTGGCAAAAATCGCTGATATGGTGGACAAATACGGGCTGCGCGATTTTGACAACAGCGCGTTGGCGGCGCTGCTGGACTATCTGAGCGAGCAAGCTGAAGATCAGCAGGAATTGACGCTGCACAGTGACCGTTTGGCACAGTTGTTAATCGAAGCCAATCAAAAGGCAAATCAGCAGCCCAATGCAGATACGGTCAGCGCACAGCATATCGCGGCGGCGGTGGCAGATATGCGCTATCGGGCAGGCTATTTGCGCCAGTTGTTTTGGCAAGAGCTGCAAAAAGGTCAGCAGCTGATTAGCACGCAGGGCGCGGCAGTGGGGCAAATCAATGCGCTAACGGTGGTCAGCTATGCCGATAGTGAATTTGGACTGCCTGCGCGCATGACGGCAAACGTTTACCACAGCCACGGCAACGCCGATATTTTGGATATCGAGCGCGATGTTGAGCTGGGTGGCGCGATTCATGCCAAAAGCGTGTTGATTATGAGCAACTATCTGCGCAGCCTGTTTGCCGATGATTTTGCGCTTAATTTTGCCGCGTCGTTGGCGTTTGAGCAAAGCTATGGCGGTATTGATGGCGATAGCGCGACGGTGGCAGGCGTGTGCGCGCTGCTGTCGGCATTGGCATACGTGCCGATTTATCAGCATTTGGCGGTGACAGGTTCGATGAACCAGTTTGGACAAGTGCAAGCGGTTGGCGGTGTGAACGCCAAAATTGCAGGCTTTTATGACGCGTGTATGGAGCAAAACGCCAAACGTGGCGCAAGTGCCAGCGCTGACCAACCACTGCAAGGGGTGATTATCCCCAAGGCCAACCTCAGCCAGTTGATGCTACGCCAAGACATCGTCGAGGCGGTGGCGGCAGGTCGGTTTGTGATCTATGCCGTGGAGCATGTCAATGAGGCTTTGGCATTGCTGACAGGCTGTGCGGTGGATAGTCGCACCAAAAAAGGCAGCTACCGCAAGCACACACTGTACGGGCGGATTCACGCACGTTTGGCGGCATGGGAGCAAAAGGACAATGACAAAGACCAATGACCATACCGCATTAATTTGGCATTATAAAGCTACGCCTTCAAGGTTTAGCAATGCACGTTTGACCGCAACCAATCGACAACGCCCCATATAGCCACCAAGCTTGCCGTCGCTGGTAATCACGCGATGGCAAGGCAAAATCACAGTGAGTGGATTGCTGGCTACCGCATT
Source organism: Faucicola sp. SE7633 (assembly GCF_059264685.1). Classification (NCBI taxonomy): domain Bacteria; kingdom Pseudomonadati; phylum Pseudomonadota; class Gammaproteobacteria; order Moraxellales; family Moraxellaceae; genus Faucicola; species Faucicola sp. SE7633. The sequence continues at coordinate 14,634 of NZ_JCADBW010000025.1, forward strand.
GGCAACGGCGCGCACTGCCGTTGGGCGGTTTATTTGTTGTGCCAATTTGGCATAGCTGAGCGTCGTACCGTGGTCAATGCTCGCCAAGGCTTGCCACACCGTTTGTTGAAATGCCGTGCCTGCACTGATGTCCCACGGCACATCAAATAAAGCCGCTTGCCCTGTAAAATACGCATCAAGCTGGCTAACGGTTTGATTGAGCACGTCATCAGCCGTGGATTGAGCATTGTGCACAAAGTCGCTGTTAGCCGCAAGCCATGTCACGGCGATAAGCTTGCCGTTTTGACTCGCTAACCACAAATCGGGCAAATCATGCGGTGTGTGGTAGCGTAAGCCCGTTATCATTGGACCGCTATTTACGCTGAGTCTTTGTCATCATTGTCAAACAACGCCTTGACAAAGTCATCGGCTTTAAAGGGGCGTAGGTCGTCGATTTTTTCGCCCACGCCGATGAAGCGAATCGGAATATCGGTGTTGCTTGCGACGTTGAACACCACGCCGCCTTTGGCAGTGCCATCAAGTTTGGTGATGGTCACGCCTGTCAAAGGCACGGCTTCATGAAAGATTTGCACTTGATTGAGCGCGTTTTGCCCCGTGCCTGCGTCTAGTACAATCATCGTCTCATGCGGCGCGGTGGGGTCGGCTTTTTGCATGACGCGCACAACTTTTTTAAGCTCTTCCATCAGGTTGGTTTTGTTTTGTAGTCGCCCTGCGGTGTCGGCAATCAGCACATCTATGCCGCGCGCTTTGGCGGCTTGAATGGCATCAAAAATCACCGACGCGCTGTCTGAGCCATGACCTTGCGCAATAACGGGAATTTGGTTGCGCTCACCCCAAATCTGTAGCTGCTCGGTGGCGGCCGCGCGAAAGGTGTCGCCTGCTGCCAGCATGACGCTTTTGCCCTCGCCTTGCAAGCGTTTGGCAAGCTTGCCGATGGTGGTGGTTTTGCCAACGCCATTGACACCAACCATCAAGATGACAAACGGTGTTTTGCTGTTATCGATGCGCAAAGGCGCGACTTTGGGCGCGAGGATATCGACCAGCTCTTGCTGCAACGCTTTGTACAGCGAATGCGAATAAATCAAATCGCCGCGCGCGGTGGCTTCGGTTAAATTGTTGATGATGCGTGTGGTGGCGGTCACGCCAATGTCGGCAACCAGTAATTGGTCTTCGACTTCTTCTAGCAGTTCGTCGTCGATTTCTTTACCACCAATTAAGATATTGGTTAAGCCTTCGGTGAAGTTTTTGCGGCTTTTGGCAAGCCCTTGTTTCATGCGGCTAAACCAGCCCGATTTTTGTGGCTCAGCGGTCAGTTGCTCGCTGTGCTGGGTCTGTGCGGTGGGTTGCGGTGCAGGTGCGGCTTGGGCAGGCTGCACGGGAATGCTGGGCAAGGTTGCGTCATCAAACTGGCTGACATCGCTGTCAAAGTTGATGACGACTTGGTTGGGGCGGGTTGGGTTTTGCATGGGCGTGCCTAACAATTTTTCTGTAACAATAAACGGTAACAATAACCGATGGATACGCGCGAACGGTTCAACGGCTTTGCCAACCGTCTATGCAGTTAAAAACAGACGGAGAATTAAGGCATTGTAACATTCTCGCCTAATCTTTGTAAGCCTGACGGTGGTTGCATGGCGTAAGGCTAGGCGGCAGCGTGGTTTTGTGGCATGATAGCTTGCGTGTGTATGTACAATTTCAAAACAAACAAGCTTTATTTAAAATAAATTTTTTCTAAACCGCCTGTGTTTAATTCATCCAACCATCGAGACTATGTTGTGAATCGCTTGAGCTTAATCCATGTTTTAACCGCTGTTAAACCGTTGTCCGCCGCGTTGGTGGTGCTAGGTTTGGGCGTGGCTGCGCCAGCCAACGCGCTGCCGACTGGCAAAACCGCCGATGCCAAAGCCAGTTATGCCAACCATCAAACCAGCGTCAAGCCCCCCACCAAAACCAGCAACCGCATGGATTTGGGCGCGACCATCGACCAACGCCGCCATGCCTACACGCTGGACAATGGCTTAAAAGTCATCATCCAAGAAGACCACCGCGCGCCTGTGGTGATGAGCCAAATTTGGTACCGCGTCGGTGCGACCGATGAGCCTGAGCACTTGGGCGGAATATCGCATTTGCTTGAGCACATGATGTTTAAAGGCACACCCAAGGTGTCATCGGCGGATTTTGAGCGCGTGTTGGCAAAGTTTGGCGGCAGTAACAACGCTTTTACCACCCATGATTACACAGCGTATTACGAGGTTTTGCCTGCCAATCGCTTGGGATTGGCGTTGGAGCTGGAAGCCGACCGCATGACCAATTTGACGCTACGCCAAAGTGATTTTGACGCTGAGCGTCAAGTGGTTATGGAAGAGCGTCGCCTGCGCACCGATGATAACCCCAATGCGCGCGCGTTTGAACAATTTAGCCGCATGGCATATCCCGACAGCCCAAAGGGCGAATCGGTGATTGGCCCGATGGCAGAGATTGCTGGCATCAAACTGACAGATTTGGCGGCGTGGTATCGCCAGTGGTACGCGCCCAACAACGCCACCGTGGTGATTGTTGGCGATGTCAAGCCCGATGAAGCCTTGGCACTGGTCAAACGCTATTTTGGCGACAAACCGCCACAAGCCTTGCCAACGCGCCCAAGCGTGCGTCAAGCAGGGTTTCGCGGTTATCACGAGGCGCGCACCGCTCTGCCCGTGCAAGTGCCTAGTCTGATGCTGGCATACAACTTGCCGACGCTGACAACGGCAAACCACCCCGATGAGGCGTATCAGCTTGCTTTGCTCAGCCAAGTGCTTGACGGTGGGCTGTCGGCACGGCTGGAGAAACATCTGGTACGCGAGCAGCAGGTGTTGGCGGCGGTGGGTAGCAGCTACAGTGCGTTTGACCGTGGCGATGGTTTGCTATTCATCCACGCCACACCGCGCGATGGGGTCAGCCTTGCGCAGGCGCAAGCGGCATTACTGGCACAAATTGAGCAGCTAAAAACCGCACCCATTAGCGCACAAGAGCTAAGCCGCGCCAAAACCCACGCCCTCACCGAACTGGTCTATGCGCAAGACAGCCTTGCTGGGCAAGCACGCACCATAGGCAGCCTTGCCAGTATCGGTATAGATGACCGCGAGATTTATCGCTTGCCTGAGCATTTTGCGCGTATCACGCCTGCTGATTTGCAACGCGTGGCGCAGCGTTATTTGACCAAAGACAATTTGACGGTGTTGTCTGTCGAGCCGTCGGGACAAGGCAATCATCCTGCTGACACAACCGTTAAACCCAAAGCTTAATCCATGGTTGATTCACCCTGTGATTTTTGTCATTTTTAAAAAATTATCGAGATAGTGCCATGCCTGCCCGTTTTTTTATGCCACATTGTCTGCCAAGTTTACGTGGCGGTTTTAAACAGTCTAATATCGTTTTGCTAAGCCTATTTATGGCAGGTGCGCTAAGCACCAGTTACGCTGCCGACGCGCCAATGGGAGAACGGCGCAGTGTAGAGGCTGACCCAAGCGCACCGATTGCCGCGATGGACACACTCGATAGCCTCAAAAACGTGCCACCGCTGCAGTTTACCTTACCAAACATCCAGCATTTCACCACGACGACGGGCACGCCTGTGGCGTTTGTTGCCACACCCAATCTGCCAATGGTGGATGTGAGTGTGTATTTCAATGCAGGTTCGGCGCGTGATGAAGCCATCAAACCGCAAGGCTTTGGACTGGCCACTTTGACCGCAGATGCCCTGACTAAAGGCAATGCGCGGTATGATGAAGAGGCATTTAACCAAGCGGTTGAGCAGTTGGGGCTTGCGCTGGATGCCGCTGCCTATAAAGATATGATGATTGTGAATTTGCGCAGTCTGTCTGATAGCGCGTATCTATCGCCTGCGCTGACGCTACTTGCTGATACCCTGCGCGCGCCAAGTTTTAGCGAAAATAGCCTCAATCGCAGCAAAGCACAAATGATGGTCGCCCTTGCCCGTCAGCAAGAAGATCCCGACACCATCGCGGCGCAGACCTTTAACCAAGCGTTGTACGGCAATCACCCGTACGCGCACCCGACACTTGGCACGCCAAAGAGTGTGCCCAATCTATCGCGCAGCGATGTACAGGCGTTTGCACGGCGGTTTTTGGTGGCGCAAAATGCCAATATCGCCATCACAGGCGACTTGACACTGGCGCAAGCGCGCGCCCTTGCCAACCAGCTGACCCGTGCCATGCCACAGGGCAAGCCTGCCCCTGCCCTGCCCAATGCCAAGCCCTTGACCAAAGCACGCCATATTCACATCCCGTTTGACAGCAGCCAAACTGCCGTGGTTATCGGGCAGTTGGGTGAAAAACGCCGCACGAATCCTGCGGCCTTGCAGGCGCAGACCGATTTTGCGCTGGCAGATGACATTGTGGGTGGCAGCAATTTTCAAGCGCGGCTGATGGCAGATATCCGCAAAAAACGCGGTTTGACGTACGGTATTTATAGCAACATGACCCCCATGCAAAGCCAAGGCAGCTACACGGTAACGTTCTCAACGCGTAACGACAAAACCGCTGAAGCTGTCGCGGCCAGTCAAGCGGTGCTTCAAGATGTGGTACAACAGGGTGTCAGCCAAGCCGAGCTGGATTTGACCAAAGATGCGTTTATCAACCGCTTTGCCCAAAACTTTGCCAGCAACGCAGCGACCAACGCCACGATTGGGATGATGGGTTTTTACGGACTCAAAGACGACTACCTGACCCATTACGTCACACGCGTGCAACGCGCCAACCGTGAAGCGGTCAGCCAACGTTATCGTACGCTGATCGACCCACAGCGTTTGCTGATTGTCACCGTTGGGCAAGGCGATGTCACAGGCACACATCAGGCGGCAAGCGCGGCGGACACGCACCACCCAACGCCTTAAAGCTGACAAAAATTTGGCTGAAAAAATGCCGCCGATGGCGGTATAATCACCGCCCTGATATACGCGCAACGCTTTGGTGGTTGCGTATAGGGTTTAAATAACTAGCCACCGTCCACTTTTGCCACCCAGCCAAGGATCTACCGCCGCCATGCCCAAGGCATACAACCAGTTTCGTTTTTCACGCCAAGCGCACCACTTGGGCACGGATATGCAGCCCACGCTGTGGCAGCGTGTGCACCTTGACCCGTGGCTGCTGATGCTGCTGTTTGTCACGGCGCTGTTTGGTCTGGCGATTTTGTATAGTGCCTCGACGCAAGACATGGGCATGGTGATACGCCAGTTGATTAGCTTTATCATCGGTTTTGTGGTCATGTTGGTGATGGCGCAAGTACCGCCAAGCCTATATCGCAGCTTTACGCCGTTTTTTTATCTAGGCGGCGTGGCGCTGTTGGTGTTGGTTAAGCTTATTGGTGAGGTGCGCCTTGGTGCGCAGCGTTGGATTGATATCCCAGGCTTTGGCAGTGTGCAGCCGTCGGAGTTTATGAAATTGGGTATGCCGATGTTGTGCGCGTGGCTGCTATCACGCCGTGAGCTGCCGCCTAGCCTACCCACGGTGCTTATGACGTTGGTGGCGATTGGTATTCCTGTCTTGTTGATTGCAGAACAACCCGATTTGGGTACGTCGATTTTGGTTGCCTCCAGCGGTATTTTTGTGTTGTTTTTGGCGGGGCTGCCATGGTGGATGATTGGCACGGCGGCGGCATTGTTTGTGCCATTGGTGTGGGCGGCGTGGGAGTTTTTGCTGCACGATTATCAGCGTAAGCGTGTGATGACGCTGCTTGACCCCGAAGCCGATGCCTTAGGCGCAGGCTGGAATATCATGCAATCTAAAACCGCGATTGGCGCAGGCGGCATGACGGGCAAGGGTTATTTGGAAGGCACGCAGTCGCATTTGCATTTTTTGCCTGAGGGGCATACGGATTTTATCATTGCCGCGTTTTCAGAGGAATTTGGGCTCGTTGGCGTGTGTTTGTTGATGTTTTTGTACGCCTGTATTTTGGCGCGTACGCTGCATATCGCTTATAACACGACTTCAACGTATGGGCGACTACTGGCAGGAACGCTGGCATTGGCATTTTTTGTCTATGTGTTTGTCAATGCAGGCATGGTGTCGGGAATTTTGCCCGTGGTGGGTGTGCCGCTACCGTTTATCAGCTATGGTGGGACAGCGATTATCACGTTGATGGCGGCGTTTGGGCTTGTGATGTCGGTTGCTTCGCATCAGATTAAATAAGCGCCAAAACCACCCAACAAAAAACCGCCCTAAAGTTTAGGACGGTTTTTTTCATCATCAAACAACGTTTATTGGTTGTTTTGTTGCTCTTTAATCAAGTCACCGATGGTGCGTGGGGCAACTTCTGCCGCGTTGTTCGCGCTCAATGCCTTAATCGCGTCGCGTTGTTCGGCTTCGTCTTTGGCTTTGATAGACAAGCTGATGTTACGCGCTTTGCGGTCCACGCCAACGATTTTGGCTTCGATTTCTTGACCGACTTGCAACACGCTGCTGGCATCGTCCACGCGCTCTTGTTGGATGTCTGAGGCGCGCACATAGCCTTCAACTTCATCAGCAAGATGCACTTTTGCACCTTTGGCATCCACCTCGCTTACTGTACCTTTGACAATCGCGCCACGGTCATGGGCAAGTAGGTACTCGTTGAACGGATCGCTATCAAGCTGTTTGATACCTAGGCTGATACGGTTGGCTTCAGCATCTACGCCCAGCACCACGGCATCAACCGTGTCGCCTTTGTTGTAGTTGCGGATAGCGTCTTCGCCATTTTCTGTCCATGATAGGTCAGATAGGTGCACCAAACCATCAATACCGCCTTCAAGACCGATAAAGATACCAAAGTCTGTGATGGATTTAATCACGCCACTGACGCGGTCGCCTTTTTGGTGGTTTTTGTCAAACTCTTCCCATGGGTTTGGCATGGTTTGTTTGATACCTAGGCTAATGCGGCGGCGGTCTTCATCGATGTCCAAGATTTGAACGGTGATTTCATCGCCCACTTGTACGACTTTGGATGGGTGGATGTTTTTGTTGGTGTGATCCATTTCTGACACGTGCACCAAGCCTTCCACGCCGTCGGCAATTTCAGCAAAGCAGCCGTAGTCAGTCAAGTTGGTCACGCGTGCTTTGACGTTAGTACCTTTTGGATACTTGTTCAACACGTCATGCCATGGATCTTCACCCAGTTGTTTAAGCCCTAGGCTTACGCGGTTACGCTCACGGTCAAATTTTAACACTTTAACTTTTAGCTCTTGACCGACTTCTACCACCTCAGATGGGTGCTTCACACGGCGCCATGCCATGTCGGTGATGTGGAGCAAGCCGTCGATACCGCCCAAATCCACAAACGCACCATAATCGGTGAGGTTTTTGACCACGCCGTCGATGACTTGACCTTCATGCAAGCTGTTCAACAACTCTTCGCGCTCGGCTGAGTTTTCTGCTTCCATCACCGCGCGGCGGCTCACCACCACGTTGTTGCGTTTTTGGTCAAGTTTGATGACTTTAAATTCAAGTGGCTTGCCTTCAAGGTGTGTGGTGTCGCGCACAGGGCGAGTGTCCACCAATGAGCCAGGAAGGAATGCACGCACTGAACCGATATCAACGGTGAAACCACCTTTGACTTTGCCAGAAATAACGCCCGTAACGATTTCGTCGTTGTTAAACTGTTCTTCAAGCTTGTTCCAAGTTTCAGCGCGTTTGGCTTTTTCGCGTGACAACACGGTTTGACCCATGCCGTTATCCACCGCATCAACAACCACTTGAACTTGATCGCCGACAGCCACTTCAAGCTCGCCATCTTCGTTCAAAAATTCGCTACGCTCAACGATACCTTCAGATTTAAGACCTGTATCGACCGTAATCCAATCGTTGTCAATCGCCACTACTTCGCCGCTGATAACCGCGCCGCGCTCAACGCTAGGGGCTTGTGCTTGGCTGGCTTCAAACAGTTCAGCAAATGATTCCATCATATAATTTACCTTTGATTCGCCGTAGCCTGTCCAGCACAGTACGGTTCTGATGATGACCGCTTGCCGCGAATTGCTGGTTTTGCCAGCGGCAAGCGGTCAGAAAATGGTTAAAATTTGGGTTTAAACCACTTGATTCAACGCTAGGTGACGTTTCATGCGTTAAGTTTTCGCCCTCAAATTTAGAAGCCTTAGATAGGCATAAATGGCAAAAAATCAAGCCTGATTGCCGCCCATTTCGGCAAGTTTTAGCCCTTGTCTAGGGTTTAACGGTTTATTCAAAACTACTTGACTAAACCGCGCTCGCTACACAGTTGCCATACTTGGGCAAATACCGCGTCGGCATCTAGCGCTGAGCTGTCTAGCACAATGGCATCCTCGGCAGGCTTGGCAGGGGCCACAGCGCGCGCACTGTCACGGGCATCACGGGCCACTAAGCTATCAAGCACGGTGGCAAAATCTGCCTTTTGCCCTGCGGCTTGTAGCTGTTTGACGCGGCGTTCGGCGCGCGCCTCAGGGCTTGCCACCAAAAAAATCTTTAGCACCGCCTCAGGAAACACCACCGTGCCCATATCGCGCCCATCAGCAACCACGCCACGATAGGTTTTATCAGCGTCTGCCACTGCCATGTTTTGTTGCAGGGCCAATAACGCCGCCCGCACCTCACCAAATACCGCCACCTGTGAGGCATACGCGCCAACTTGCTCGCTGCGGATAGCGTGGCTAACGTCTTGCCCATTGACCCATACGCTGATAGACTCACTACCAGCCTGTGGCGGCAAAAACGCAATATCAAGGCTGCGCGTCAGCTCTGCTAGGGCTTGCTCATCAAGCGGTTGGCTATCTAGCAGCCCTGCTTGCGCCGCGCTTAGACCAACAATGCGATACAACGCGCCTGAGTCCAGCATGGTGTAGCCAAGCGCATTGGCCAATCGGCTGGTGAGCGTGCCTTTGCCTGCGCCGCTTGCGCCATCAATGGCAATCACGGGCAGCTGTTGGGACGCGTGTGGCGACATGCAATGACCTCTTGTGTTCTCGCTTGGCAAAAATTTGGGCTCACCCTATTGGCGCAATGCACCAAAAAATGGCAAACAAAAATAGTGCAATATTATAGCGATTTTTACGCGCTTGGGCAATGCTTGCTGGCTAAAAAATCTGTATCCAACGCCACACTGCTTCATCCACGCCCACGATATTTTTCCCACTCATCCTGCTAGCCGCCCAACGCCACATAGACGATAAAAAAGACGCTGCGCGCGCCTTGTTTGTCGGTGCTGTTTGGCGTTTGGCTAGAGCGTAAACGTTGGTTTGGCGGCATTGATCTGCCCTGCCAAGAGACGTTCGATTTCGTTTTTGATGCGCATCCCTGCTTCGTCTTTGCCCAGTTGTAGCGCGTAGCCTGCAGGGCGTTGGGCTTGTGCGCGGTGGGTCACCCACACCACTTTGCCATTGAGCGGCAAGCGTTCGCTGCTGTCGGGCAAGGTGATGGCGACAAACACCTGTGCACCAAGCTGCTGCTGTTGGTTGCTGGGTACAAAAATCGCGCCGTTTTGGATAAACGGTAGATAGCTGGCGTAGAGTTTGTCTAGGGTTTCGTAGTTAATCGTGATGATACCGCCACGTGCAGGCATTGCCATGTCGCTGCTCCTTCAAGCGTGAGTGTGGTTGTCGGCTATTACCTCAAACCGCTTAATACTGTTGTAAAGCTGTCATCAGCTTATCATAACACAGTTTGTCTTGCACATTTTGACGTTTGTCCTGCCAAATGTCGTGAATAATGGTGTGCAAATCGCTGATAGCGGCCAGCGTCGGTATAGGCTGCAACCGCTCCCAACGTAAATCCGCCTGCTGCAAGCCTAGCCCACTGATTTGGTTGCCGATTTCGGTGAGTAGCAGTTGCGACATTGCCAAAAAATCCCCCAGTGGCAAGGTTTTTTGCCAGTAGTCACTGGCTTGAATTGGGCTGCGCTTGTGGCTGCGTAACGCCTGCCAGCTGACAATCCACGTTTGGCGTTGGTCATACCAGCCGCTATCTAGCATGGCCAGCGCCTGCCACGGTGCATAGCCCGATAGCGCGTTGAGCTGCACCAGCTCTTGGGTTTGGCGGTTTTTAAGCGGATGCGCCTCGGGCAGCTGCGCGATTAACGCACGCATGGTCGCCAGTGACTGCTCGGCACTGATGTGATGAATGGCAACGCGCTGCAAACGTGAGCGAATTGTCGGCAACAAACTGGCAGGTTGGTCGCACAGTAAACAAATCAGCACTTGCGCGGCAGGCTCTTCTAGGGTCTTTAGCAAGCTGTTGGCGGCGGCAAGGGTCATGCCCTCGGCGTGATGGATGACGACAAAACGCATACCTGCGCTAGATTGCTGCACAAACGGCTGCAACGCGCGGATGTCATCGACTTTGATGGTCAAGTCGGTGGGTTGGTCAGGTTTTGCTTTGGGCGTGGTTGCGCTGGTTTTTGCGCCCGCGTTTTTGCTGCGGCGTTTGGCCGTGCCTGTGTCGCTGGGCTCATCGGGCGTGGTGCTGATGGGTTGGGCGGCAGCAGGCACGCGGTATAGGTTGGGATGGGTTTGGGCGATGAGCCACTGGCAGCTTTCACAATGTCCGCAAGCAGGCGCGTGCGCGTCGGCAGGCTTGTTGTGGCACAATGCCCACGCCACAAAACGATACACAAACGCGCGCTTACCAATACCTGCCACACCTGCAAACAGCATGGCATGAGGCAAGCGTCCAAACTGCCCCGTTAAATACTGCCATGCCGCCTCTTGCCACGGGTACAGCTCGCCAAACAGCCAATGCCGATACAGCGTATCGGGCACGGGGTCAGGCTGATAAACGGCATATTGCGGCGGTAGGTGGTTGCTGTTTGTTGGGTTGATTGCTGGGTCGGCTTGGGTCATGCAAGGTTATCCTTTGATACTTTTTATTACACTTTAATACTTTTTATTACATAAGTGGGTGTGGTACACGCAAGCATTTTAAACACCCAACCCAGCGATTTGTGCCCAATGTTAAACACAGGCTTGGCAAAAATTGTTGCAAAATTGCCCACCATTTTGTAAGAAAGGCATGACAAGGCTTTGCCCAGCCTTTAAAATAGCCAAAAGTTTGCATCTGTGGCGTTTTTTACCAACAATTAACCAACAAAAGTTCGGTAAAAAATCGTGGCGGTTATTGATTGAGGTGTCGATTGCAAAAAAAACCCGAACAGCCTAAAGCAGCAAAGCCCAACGCACCCAAGCCCAATAGCGTCAAAGGCAAAGCTGCGCCCACGCTCAACATCAAGCCTGCCAAATATCCACCAAACACCCCCAACAACGCGCCCACCGATGACAAAGGGCTGCAGGTGATGTCGCCATTTCGCCAGCAAGTATTTGAACTACTCAACACAATAGCCGCGCAAGCTGATACACCGACGATTGATTTGCTCAAACAGCTCATCACCCTGCTACAGCGCGGCGCACACACCGCCGAATCAGCAAACCACAACATCGGTGTGCTAATTGACCTGCTGCGCACATACCCCAAACTTGCCGACAAACTGTGTCTGTACCTGCTGACGCTGATTGCGCGTTATCGCCAAGTCAGCCTATACACCGATATGGGTATTTTAGCAGATAACAGCTTTTTTGCGGAGTTTTATGGCCTGATTGGCTATCGGCTGCTACCGCCTGCGCCCGATGACAAAGACTTGGTGTATGTGTTTTATCGGCTGTTGTCAAGCAACGCAACGCGGCAATGGATTGAGTTGGTCGATACGCAAAACTGGCTGCGGCTGTCGCTGCTGCTACACGTGCCTGAGGGGCAAGCGCTGCTGATGAATGGCTTACGCGCCAATATTTTGCGCGCCATTATTGTGCTTGCGCACCGTATCAGCGGCACGGGGCTGCACCGCGAAATGATGGAGACATTCCCCCAACCTGCCGATGACCCACAGGCGTTTATTGAGCTGACTTATGAGGTGCGTGAATTTGCCAATGCTTATGAAAAAAGCGTGCTTGCGGCCAATGACGCGCCCTTGCCGCAACATCCTGCCGATCCTAGCCAGATTTTGGTCTTAATTGAGCAAATCGAGCGGTTGGTTCAAAACATCCGCCGCCGTATCCACAAAACGGGTGTGACCGTGCGTGGCACTAACCGCATGGTACGCCTTGAGCAAAGCATTGAGCGGCTTGAGCTGCTGATTATGCTGCTATCTGAACGCCCAAATACCGAACGCCGCGCGCTCATTGAGCTGATGCACACCTTGTATGAAGGTGCGTATCGCCAAATCAGCGTGCGCTACTTGTTAGCGTCTAACACCGCGCTGCTATCGCGCAAGATCACCGACAACGCCAGCAAGGTCGGTGAGCACTATATCAGCACCGACAAACGCGGCTATCGCAAGATGTACAAAAAAGCCGCGCTGGGTGGGGTGCTGATTGGCATCATGGCAACGATTAAAATTTTGGGCTCTAAGCTTGCGCTGTCGCTGTTTGGCACAGCGTTTATGAACAGCATGATTTATGGTTTGGGCTTTGTGCTGATTCATATCATCGGCGGCACGGTCGCCACCAAACAACCTGCCATGACCGCGGCCGCGATTGCCTCGACGATTTCAGAAACCACAGGGCGCAAGGCGACACAACTGGCGAAACTTGCCGAACTGGTTGTTGATATCATGCGCACGCAGTTTATCGCCATTTTGGGCAACATCTCGATTGCCATGCCGCTGGCGTTGTTGATTTCGGTGGCGTGGTATTATGGGTTTGGCACACCGATTATCGGCTATGGCAAGGCTGACCATTTGTTACATGACCTAAACCCGTTCACCTCGTTGGCGATTTTTCATGCCGCCATTGCTGGCGTATATCTGTATATTTCGGGGCTGATTGCAGGCTACTACGACAACTTGGCGGTGCATAACAAAATCGGTGCGCGTATCCGCTACCACCCGTGGCTCAATCGCCACTTATCAACAGCGCGTGTGGAAAAATTTGCCAGCTTTATTGAGCAAAACCTCGGCGCGATTATGAGTAATTTCATTTTTGGCGTGTGTTTGGGCAGTACGGCAATCATCGGCACGATTTTGGGCTTGCCGCTGGATATTCGCCACATCGCGTTTGCCTCGGCAAACTTTAGCCATGGCTTGTTTAACATTTACACCAATACGGGCGTGCTGCCAGATTTGGGGCTGATTTTTGTCAGCTTTTTGGGTGTGGTGTTAATTGGTTTGGTCAATTTGTTGGTCAGTTTTTCACTGGCGCTTTTGACCGCCTTGCGCGCGCGCAACGTCAAGGTGTTTGAGTGGAAAAACCTGCTTGACATGGTTGCTACCCACCTAATCACCCAGCCGCTGGATTTCTTTTTGCCGCGTAAAGAGCCGATGAAATACGCGCTGATTGACGCAGACGGGCGCATTATCTATGACGATGAACCCATTGAGCGCAAGCCCTCTGAGCCAAAACACAAACCCTCGGCCAATGCTGAACCGCGCGCGCAATCAGGGCAAACCGCTGCCAGCCCAACCGCCGATGCGCCTGTACAAAAGCTTAGCCCGCTTGAGGTTGAGCAAAAAAAACAAGCGCTCAAAGAAAAAGCGGCCGAAAAACAAGCCGCCAAACAAGCAGGCCACGCCAAGTCTGACACAGATACCGCAAGCAAACTACCCAAATAATGCCCACTACCAAAGATTTTGCCATGAACCAACCGACCCCGTTACCCCTATCACCGACCGCCCTTGCCGATTTGTTGGACGATTATTTGCAAGTCAATGCCTTTGATGACTACTGCCCCAACGGGCTGCAAGTGGATGCAGGCGCGCCGATTGCGCGTATCGTCACGGGTGTGACAGCGTGTGAGGCATTGATTGACGCAGCCATTGCCAAAGACGCGCAGGCGATTTTGGTGCATCATGGCTATTTTTGGAAAGGTGAGGCCGCGCCTTTGACTGGCATGAAAGGCACACGCGTGCGCAAGCTTATGCAACACGGCATATCGCTGCTGGCGTATCATCTGCCACTGGATGCCCACCGTGTGGTGGGCAACAATGTGCAACTGACGCGCGCATTGGGCTTGACGCTTGTTGAGCCACTGTACCCCACGCAAAAGCAGCCCATTGGTGATATCGCAACCTTATCTGCACCCGTCACACCTGCCGAGTTTGCTGCCACCATTACCCATGCCCTTGAGCGCGAGCCGCTGCACATCGCCAGTGGGCGCACGACGCTACAACGCATTGGGATTTGCACAGGCGGTGCGCAAGATATGATTGAGCAAGCCGCCAAGATGGGCTGTGACGCGTATCTATCGGGTGAGATTTCAGAGCGCACGACCCATCAAGCGCGTGAACTTGGGTTGGATTATTTTGCTTGCGGACACCATGCCACCGAGCGCGGCGGCATACAGGCTTTGGGCGAGTATGTGCGCGATACACTGGGCGTGGCAGTCACATTTGTGGATATTGCCAACCCTGCTTGACTTCCTCCCCTCCCTATCGTTCGGGGATTCCTTCTGCAAGACGGTTAGACCTGCCGCAAACCTAAGACAATGGCAACCGCCCGTACGACACACCGTACATCTTAGGTTCTTATTTTAAGCTAATCCTACCGTTAGGATTGTCTTAGACACGAATTAGCTTAAGTGTGTGTTTGGAAACGTCTTACCAGTTAAGTTACTGCGTACTCGCAATTTAGTCTTAACTTAACTGTGGAATGTAAGACATTGAATATAGTCAGATGAGTATAGCAAAACTTATCGCATTTAACAATTGCCTGATATCCACCACCTGAAGTCGCAGGTTTACGGCAACGAATGAGTAAAAGATTAAAAAAGTAAACAGGCTAACGAGCACTGCAATTTCAAGCCGCCCAAATCGCCGCGGCGGTTGATGTGCCCTCTACGATACCATTTTTTTGCAAAATCGCCCCACCGCCAACAAAGCCAATACCCGTGATAATGCCACCTAGCACCTCGCCCATCGCACTATCATCATCATCACCGATTTCAAAACCCAACAACGTAAAACAACAACTCGCTAAACTCACCAATGGAAAAGTTCGTAAGCCCATACTGTGTTTACTGCTTTCTCGATTAAATTCGATGGGAAAAACCAATAAAAATGCAATCAGCAGTTGCATAGAGTGCACCAGCATGGGCTTTAAGTCTAAATCAAAAATCTCAGACGTGACGCTTAACATTTTTAGTCTTTATGAGACCTTTGCACAAACCAGCGACCGTCTCTCGACACCAATTTCAAACTCAACTAAAAACTGGAATTGGTGTTAAAGAAGTGAAGAAAGTCACCGAATTGGCATAAAAGCCTCCTAAATTGCCGTAAATTAACGTCTATTGGCTAGTTTTACCAACCGATAGACACAATAACCCTAAGCGACCCCATATTTTCGCTTCAAGCCTAGGGCAGTTTTTAAATTATGCAC
>NZ_JCADBW010000026.1:0-29119 GCF_059264685.1 Faucicola sp. SE7633
AAATCGGCTTGCTTAAAGAGCGGGGTCTTTTTTTAAAACTCCATTTGATTCGACGTAAGGTTTCTAAAAAGGCATTATAAGAAATATCGACATCGGGATGGTCTTTTAAGTACTGTTCTCTAAGCTGTTTTGCGGTGTCGAATTGCTGAGCGTTAACGTAGTCCTCAAAGGCGATTAGGTCAGTGATAATGTGTTTTACGCCAACAGGTGCAAAGGGTTTTGGCTTGGTATTCCCTTGTTCTTGATAGAGCTTTATCCAGTCATTAAGGGTGTTGCGGTTGATTTCAAACAGCCTGGCTGTTTGGCTTTTGTTGCCTGTCTTTTGCCAGTGGTTGACGGCTCTGTCTCGTAAGTCTTGGTTGTATATTTTGGGCATGGTGGTATTGGTTTAAAATGCTTATTATATTACAGTTTTAACTATAACAAATCAAGCACCACTTCAGACGGGCGACATAGCTTTACGCCTTTATCACTGACCACAATCGGGCGATTAATCAAAATCGGCTCAGCCAGCATATGTTGGATAATGTCATCATCGCTTAAATCTGGATTGTCTAAGCCACGCTCAGCAAACGGCGGCACATTGGTGCGTAATAACTGTCTTGGCGTCATCGCCATTTGCTCAAGTAATTCCCGCAATTTTGCTTCGCTAGGTGGTGTTTCAAGGTAATAGATAATATTCGGCTCACCATTTAGGTGACGAATTAACGCTAAGGTGTTGCGAGACGTGCCGCAATTGGGGTTATGATAAATGGTAATATCTTGCATGATAATTTCCTAAAATTGTGTTTATAGACTGGTTTGATTCACCCGCTGCATCAACGCTTCGGCACTCTCGACTCGTTCAGAATAACGATTCACCAAGTAATCTTTGTGATCACGGGTCAATAGGGTAAATTTCATCAGCTCTTCGACCACATCGACAATGCGCAAATAATAACCCGACGGCTTCATCCGACCTTGGTCATCAAATTCCAAAAACGCCTTGGCGACTGACGATTGATTGGGAATCGTAAGCATCCGCATCCACCGCCCCAAAATCCGCATTTGATTGACCGCGTTAAACGATTGTGACCCGCCAGAGACTTGCATCACGGCTAAGGTTTTACCTTGGGTCGGACGCACTGCACCCATCGATAGGGGAATCCAGTCGATTTGGGTTTTCATGACGCCGGTCATCGCCCCATGACGCTCGGGGCTACACCAAATCATGCCTTCACACCAATTGACTAATTCGTAGAGCTCTTGGACTTTGGGGTGTTGACTGTCCGCATCATCGACAAGCGGCAGTCCCGCTGGGTTATAAATCTTAACCTCAGCACCCATTGCTGTGAGTAAACGGGCACACTCTTCAATCACCAACCGACTAAAGGAACGCTCACGCAGCGAGCCATACAGCAATAAAAATTTGGGCGCTGTTGTCGATAAATCGCCTTTAAAATCCTGCACGGTGGGACGATGAAATTGTGACTCATCAAGCTGTGGCAGAGATAAATCTTTGACGGTTAATGTCTCAGGGTTGATATCGGTGTGTTTTTGCATGCTTGTCATAATTCATGCCTTTACCAGTTGTTGTAATGCGTCTAGCTGTTCTGCTTTGGGGCGTTTGGCAATGTCGATCAGTTTCTCAACTCGTTGCTCAATTTCACCAATGGTTGTCAAAAAAGCTTGGCGTTTTTGTTCATCGCTGCCGTCAAGTTTGGATGGGTCAGACAAGCCCCAATGCAGTTTTGGGATATTGCCAAGCCACAATGGACAGCTTTCGCCAGCGGCTTGGTCGCACACGGTAATGACCACATCGGGGATAAAATCATCCCCATTTTCATCTTTTAAGCTCTCCCAAGATTGACTGGTTAAGCCTGCCGTGTCATAGCCCATTTCACTTAGGTATTTGAGCGATAAGGGATGGACTTCGCCACTTGGCTGACTGCCCGCGCTCATCGCATTGATGATACCTTGGGCATTTTGTCGGGTGATGGCTTCCGATAAGATACTGCGACAGCGGTTATGGGTACAAATATATAAGATATTCATGGTTATTCGGTATCCGCTACAATCGTGGTTTGTTCAGCAATGTCTTTGACCTGTTTGGTGAGGGCTAATTTATCCAGTTTTTCAATCGGTAAACTGTCTAACAAGCGAATACGGTTAACGAACTGATGCTGTACTTGTCTAAATGCCCGTTGTTGCTCTGTCTCATCGGTAATCGTTGACGGGTCAGCCATGCCCCAATGCGCCGTCACAGGTTGTCCTGGCCATACGGGGCACGCCTCACCTCGGGATTGATCACAAACCGTAATAATAAAATCCATTACAGGGGCGTCAGGTTGGGTAAACTCCAGCATATCTTTACTGCGCAAACTGTCTGTGTCGTAGCCTTGCGCCTTTAAATGCTCAATAGTTTTTGGGTGGACACCGTTGCCGTCTGGGTTACTACCCGCACTGTAAGCGGTAAATTTTTCAGGCAAAATGGTATTGGTAATCGCTTCAGCAATGATACTGCGACAGCGGTTATGACTACAAATAAATAAAATGTTATAAGGCGGTTTGTTGGTCATGGTTTTTTTCTCCTATGGATGAATAAATAGGGCTAATGAAAATTCATGATAAATTGATTACATTGACTGATGATGAAACATTCGTTAAAAGCAGGGTGTTTGACCAAACTAATTGATTAAACTTAACCACCCTGCCAAGGCGACCAAGGTTGCCAACAGCACAGGCAAGGTCAGAATCATTCCGACTTTAAAATAATAACCCCAACTGACCTGGATATTTTTAGTCGCCAACACATGCAACCAAAGCAGGGTCGCAAGCGAACCAATCGGGGTGATTTTCGGCCCCAAATCACAGCCAATCACGTTGGCAAACACCATGGCTTCTTTAATCATTGGACTTGTAATATGCGCCCCATCAATGGCGAGGGCTTGGATCAGCACCGTTGGCATATTGTTCATCACCGACGATAAGATGGCGGACAAAAAGCCTGTGCCCACGGTTGCCACGAGCAGTCCTTGTTGTTCAAGCCCTTGTAACAACGTGGCCAGATAATCGGTTAAACCCGCATTTTTTAGCCCATACACCACCAAATACATACCGAGTGAGAAAATCACGATTTGCCATGGGGCGTTTTTGACCACAGGCATAATCGACAACTTTTTCCCCATATAAGCCACTATTAACAACACTAGCGCACCTAGGCCAGCAATCACGCTAATCGGCACACCCATCGGCTCAAACACAAAAAACCCAAGCAACAAAGCTGCCAGCACAACCCAACCTGTGACAAACGTCGCTTGATCCGTGATCACTGTATGAGGCGGATCAATCAATTCTAAAGCATACCCATCGGGTATATCTTTGCGGTAAAATAGATACAGCACCAACAGCGATGACAAAACTGACACCACATTGACAGGTACCATCACCAATGCATAACGATCAAATGCGATCTTAAAAAAATCCGCCGACACAATATTAACCAGATTAGATACCACCAAGGGCAAGCTTGCTGTATCTGCAATAAAGCCTGCCGACATAATAAACGCCAAGGTGGTGGCTGGACTGAAGCGTAATGCTAGCAAAATTGCAATTACAATCGGCGTTAAAATCAACGCTGCCCCGTCATTGGCAAAGAACGCCGACACCACCGCCCCAAGCAGCACGATGAAAGCAAATAGCCGTTTGCCATGACCGCGCGCAAACCGAACCACATGCAGGGCAATCCATTTAAAAAACCCGACTTCATCAAGCAACAAACTGATGATGATGATAGCGATAAATGCAAAGGTAGCGTTCCAAACGATACCCCAAACCACGGGAATATCATTTACCCCAATCACCCCTGTCACCCATGCCAAAATCGCCCCAATGGTTGCTGTCCAGCCAATCCCTAAACCTTTGGGCTGCCAAATCACCAAAACCAGCGTGAGTAGGAAAATAAAAACGGCGATTGCCATAAAAAATATCCAATGCTATAGTGAGCTATATGATATTTTATATATTCGGATATGTAAATATATGAAAGATAGATTTTTGCCGTATGAATTTTTCAAAGCCTTAGGTGATCCCACGCGCTTAAGCATTATTCAACTGTTACATGCAAAACAATCACTTTGTGTGTGTGATATCATCGATACGCTCAAACAGCCACAATCTACAGTCTCGCGGCATCTTAACCAACTAAAAACTATCGGCATACTGACCAGTGAGCGTAAAGGGACATGGGTTTGGTATGCCATCAATGAGGACTTAGCCGACTGGTGCCAAGCTGTGATTGCCGCTTTGCCTGCATTTAACGCTGAGGCTGCCTAGATTGTGGATATAGATCAATACTAAATACCGCAGTAAACTTTTTTGGCGCAACGCCAACCATTTTGCCTAAAAAACAGCCAATTTAGTTACTAAATTGGCTGTTCAAACGCTCAACAATTAACAAACTAGCCTGTATTGCGCAAGCCTTGTGCAATGCCATTGATGGTCAAATGCACCAATTCAAGCGTCGGTTTGCGCTCGGTCTCATTCTCGGTGTGGCGCATGGTTTTAAGCAATGCCACTTGCAGCCAGTTAAGCGCGTTCAGATACGGTAAACGCAATGCCAACGACCGTGCCAATGAACGGTTGTCATCCAGCAGGGTTTCTTGCCCCGTCACGGTCAATAATGCTTGCTTGCTGCGTGTGTATTCTGCCACGATTTTAGCAAAAATCGCCCGTGCTGCTTCGGGATTATCTGCCAGATCAACATACGCCTCGGCAATCGTTAGGTCGGTTTTTGCCATGACTTGCGCCATATTTGACAGCATGGTTTGGACAAACGCGCTGTGCTTGGCATGGTGCTGTAAGCGCGCCAAATTCTCGCTATCGGCTTGTATCAATATTTCGACAGCTGTGCCAAAGCCATACCACGCAGGCAGCATTAAACGGTTTTGCATCCATGAAAACACCCACGGAATTGCGCGTAAGTCCTGAATTCGCGCCAAGCTTTTGCGGCTGGCAGGGCGTGAACCGATGTTAAGTGAAGCAATTTCTTTGACCAAACTGGTTTGTAAGAAATAGTCAATAAAATACGGCTCGGTGATCAATGCGCGGTAGCTGGCAAACGCTGCCTCAGACAAGGCGTTGAGTAAATCGCTGTCGGGCTGCTCGCTGTGATTAGGCAATAGACTTGCCTTGAGTGTTGCGGCAACCAAGGTTTCTAGGTTGCGCTCAGCGTTGGCGGCATCGGCGTATTTGGCGGTGATGACCTCGCCTTGCTCGGTGATGCGGATTTGCCCATTGACCGAACCTTCAGGCTGCGCCAAAATTGCCTCAAATGAGGGTCCGCCGCCGCGCCCCACGCTACCGCCGCGCCCGTGGAATAGACGTAGCTGCACGTCAAACTGCTGCGCCAGTTCCACCAGACGCACCTCGGCTTGGTACAGTGACCACTGACTGGTGACATAGCCGCCGTCTTTGTTGCTGTCTGAGTAGCCCAGCATGATCTCTTGCGTGTTGTTGCGGCTGGCAAGTAGCGCGCGGTACCACGCTTTGTCAAACAATGCCGCCATCACGTCATGGCTATTTGCCAGCGCGTCAATGGTCTCAAACAGTGGCACGATGTTCAAGCGGCTATGTACCTTGCCATTTTCAACCGTCAATAGGCCAGTTTCTTTGAGCAACAACGCCAACGCTAGCATATCGCTGACTTGCTCGGCATTGGAGATAATGCTTTGGTTGATGGCGGTTTCGCCAAATTGATTTTTGATATCCGCCGCGGCTTGCAAAATCGCTAACTCACGCGTGGTCGCGTCATCATAGGCAAAGTATGGATTATACAGTGGACGCGCGGTAGATAGCTCACGCAATAAGACGCGTTGGCGCGCGCTTTCGGACAATGCCAAGTAGTCCTCTAAATCAGCGTGTTTAAACAGCGCGTGCACGGTATCGGCATGTACGCCTGCGTGTTGGCGCAAATCTAGTGGCATAAGATAAAAACCAAACACCTCAACGGCGCGAATCAAATCGCGCAAGCGTTCATTTGCCAATAGTGCGCTGCCATGTTCACGCAACGAATCTTGAATGATGTACAAATCCGCTAGCAGCGTCTCACGGTCGGGGTAGGGCTCGGCTAAGCCATAGCGCGAACCGTAATTGAGACCAAATTGGTGTGAGGTTGCCACCACGCGCGCAATGATGGTTGCAATGGCGCGGCGGTACGGCTCTTCTTCACGCGCGATGGAATCATCAGGCGATACCGCCGACAAAGCTGCCAGCGCATCACTGACTGCCACGCTGCGGCTCGATAGTGGCAGTTCTTGATACAGTTTTGCCAACTGGTCGCGGTAAAAATAAAATACCGCCGCCGCTTGGCGTGAAAAAGCATAGCGCAAGGTTTCTGCCGAAACAAACGGGTTGCCGTCACGGTCACCACCAATCCAGCCGCCGATGTTGAGTAAATTTGGCAAGGTGGTATCGGGAAATTGCGCTTGTAGTTGGTCGCTAAGTTTGCGATACAGGTTTGGAATGGCTTCAAAAAAGCTTAAGTCAAAATACGCAATGCCGTTGTCAATTTCGTCTTTGACGCTGATGGTAAAATGGCGGTTTTCGTTGGTTTGCCATTGTGCCAGTAGCGTTGCCTCAAGCTGCGATTCTAGGCGTTGGCGTTGGTAGCCAACCGCGCTGTGGTACGTCTCTAGCAAGGCACGCAAACGGCGGCGCAATGATAAAATCGTTTGGCGTTGCACCTCGGTGGGGTGGGCAGTCAAAACTGCGCTGACAAAGGTGTGGTCAAGATGCTGCTGAAGCGTTGGCTCATCAATGCCTTCAGCTTGGATTTCATCCAACACATACGCAAAGCTGCTGGGCGCAAAGGTCGCGCTATCGGCGGCGTGGGCAAGGCGGCGACGCTCGTGGTGCATGTCCTCGGCGATGTTAAACACCTGCGCAAATAGCCCACACGCGCGAATCAAGTTTTTGCGTTGGCTAGCGCTGAGTGTTGGCAGCACATCGCGGATGGTTTGCTGTGGGTCTGCGCCTTCAATCAGTGCATGGATGGTTTGTTTGACGGGCAGTGAGGTCTGCTGCTCGATGACGCGCAATAAAATTTGGCTCAAAAGTTGCGTGTCTTCTAACAGCGGTTGGTCTTTGTCGTTGTCCATAATTTCAACCAACGCTGAGATTTCAATCTCGGTTGGTGGATTGGCTTGATGGTGGATTGCTTCAGACGGGGTGTCTTGCATACCTGCTCCTCAATGTTGTGTTTGGGTTGTGTTTGGGTTGTGTTTGGGTTGTGTTTGGGTTGTGTTTGGTAAAGGTTAGGTTTGGCGTTTTATTGAATTATCGCAAAAAATACCGCACGCTTGCCAAAAAATGGCGATTGGTCTTATAACTTGATGGCAACACCTAGCGTTTAGGCTAAGACGCGGTTGAGCCACCGCCCGATGGTTTGGATTTCGGGCAAGCACACTTGGTGCGCCATCGGGTAGGTGTGATAGGTCGGTGCATAACCGCGCGCGCTGAGCCAGTCGTAGGCTTGCTGCCCTAAGGCTTCGGGCACAATATTGTCGCGTGTGCCGTGGTGGATCGCGATGGGTAGATGGTGATTGGCGGTGTGTTGGGCAGGGCTTAGCGTTGCCAACTCGTCTTGTGTGGCAAGATAAGTGGACAACGCCAACAGACCTGCCAATGGCTCAGGGTGACTCAGCGCAGTGTGATACGCCACCGCACCGCCTTGTGAAAACCCTGCCAACACGATGTGATGCGTGGCGATGCCTTGCGCGTTTTGCGCGGCAATTAGATCACGCACCCGCTGTGCTGAGGTAGCGATTTGCGCGCTATCCACCTTGCGCGATAGGTTGATTTCTAAAATATCGTACCACGCAGGCATGACATAACCGCCATTGACCGTAACAGGAATGCGCGGCGCATGTGGAAAAATAAAGCGCACGCCGTGGTGACCATCTAGCCCCAATTCGGGCACAACAGGCACAAAGTCATCACCGCTTGCGCCCAAACCATGCAGCCAAATCACCGCGCGGTCAATGGGTTGGTTGTTTGGATTGTGGATGATTTCGATATGCGGCAACAGTTCAGACGATGACATGGCATGGTTTTCCTAATTTAATTTAACATTGATCGGATGGCTCAATGCTTGTTTACTCAAAATGTAGCATAGCACGCGCAGGTGTGCAAATACTGATTGAGCGCATATAACAGCGATTTTTTGCGGATAAAAGCCATACCAACACGCTGAATGTTTGATTTTTCGCCATTTTGCCCCATATTGAGCCGCAGAAAAGCCAAAAACCATCGCCAATGTTGGCGTAGCATTTTAGCCAATTAAGCATTTTTAGTGACGTTAAGAATCATACACGCATGACCGATTTATCTAGCCAAAAACCTGCCAACGCGCAAGCTACCACACCGCCATTAGACGTGTTGGCAAAAGACCGCCATTATCTCACCCAGTTGCGGCGCAAACTTGCCAACGCTGACCAAGCCAGCGCCGACTACCAACAGCAGCTGGCCCACTACCAAGACCGTCTGGTCAAATCTGAGCAAGCCGTTACCGCGCGCCGTGCCAGTTTGCCTGTGGTCACGCTCAATCCCGATTTGCCCGTGAGCCAACAAGCCGACACGTTGGTGCAAGCCATCATTGACCATCAAGTTATCATCGTTGCAGGTGAGACAGGTTCGGGCAAGACCACGCAGTTGCCTAAAATCGCCTTGTTGGCAGGGCGCGGTATGACAGGACAAATTGGGCACACCCAGCCGCGCCGCTTGGCTGCGCGTAGTGTTGCCACGCGTATTGCCGAGGAATTGGGCGAACCATTGGGGCAAACGGTGAGTTTTAAGGTACGCTTTACCGAGCAAGGGTCGCAAGATTCGCTGATTAAGCTGATGACCGACGGGATTTTGTTGGCAGAATTGGCACATGACCGTTTTTTAAGCCGTTATGATACGCTGATTATCGATGAGGCGCACGAACGCAGCCTAAATATTGACTTTATCTTGGGGTATCTCAAAAATCTGTTGCCCAAACGCCCCGATTTAAAAGTCATCATCACCTCAGCCACGCTAGATACCGAACGCTTTAGCCGTTATTTTGCTTTACCACCTGCAGGCACACGCGGCAAAAGCTCCCACAACGCCAAGCCTGCGCCCGTGTATGTCGTTGAGGGACGCAGCTATCCTGTTGAGGTGCGCTATCGCCCCGTGACTGACGACATCGTGCACAGTACGGATGATGATGCGTTTGATGAGGTTGAGGATAACCTACCACGCGCCATCACCGCCGCGGTGGAGGAGTGCTATGCCGATGCCGCCAGCAAAGGCCACAGCGAGCAGGCGGATATTTTGATTTTTGCCGCAACTGAAGCTGAGATTCACGATATCGCCGACACCTTGCACCAGTACGCGCCCAAGCACACCCAGATTTTGCCGTTGTATGCACGGCAAAACTTTGCCGAGCAGCAGCAGATTTTTGCCCCCAGTGGCGGACGGCGGATTATCATTGCAACCAACGTTGCTGAAACTGCCTTGACCGTGCCAAATATTCGCTATGTGATCGATTTGGGCTTTGCGCGGATTTCACGCTATGATTACCGCTCACGTGTGCAGCGTTTGCCGATTGAGGCAATCAGCCAAGCGGCTGCCAATCAGCGCAAAGGGCGTTGTGGACGCGTTGCCCCTGGTGTGTGTATTCGGCTATACAGCGAGGATGATTTTTATAGCCGTCCAGCATTTACCGAGCCTGAAATTTTGCGCACCAATTTGGCATCGGTGATTTTACAGATGGCAAATTTGCGCCTTGGACGCGTTGAGGATTTTGACTTTATCGAACCGCCCGATAGCCGTTTGGTCAATGACGGGCGCAAGCTATTGCATGAGCTAGGCGCGATTGGCGGCAAGCCTACCAAACGAAAAACCAGTAGCAAAGCCGCTGCCAAAACCTACTCACCAGACAGCGACAGCCTGACCAAAATCGGGCAACAAATGGCACATATGCCGATTGACCCACGCCTAGCGCGGATGTTACTGGCAGGTGAGCAATACGCGTGTTTGCAAGAAATGTTGGTCATCGTGTCGGCATTGTCGGTGCAAGATCCACGCGAACGCCCTGCCGATAAAACCACGCAAGCCGACCAAAAACACGCTTTATTCCGTCAGCCTGACAGCGATTTTTTGTTTTATCTTAGCCTTTGGCAAGCGATTTACGGTTCATTGTTTGCGACCACGCCGCATGGTGGCGAGCAAGTAGGCGAGATGGATGCTGAAAGCTTTGCTGACAGCGCAAGTTTTGATAGTCTAAGTTTTGACAACATCGCCCAACAAAAGCTGACCAACAGCCAGCGCAAAGCCTTTGCCAAAAAGCATTTTTTGAGCTCACCGCGGCTGCGTGAATGGCAACAGACCCACAGCCAGCTTAGCCAGTTGGTCAATACGCTCAAACTCAAACACAACCAAGAGCCTGCAGGCTATTTGGCAATTCACCGTGCCTTGTTGACGGGTTTGTTGTCATTTATCGCCCACAAAGTCAATGATGTCGATAGCAGCGGCAAAATCATCAAATCACGCCGTGGCGAGTACTTGGTCGCCCGTCAGCACAAAGCAAAAATTTTTCCTGCCAGTACCTTGTTTAAGCAAAACCCGACGTGGGTAATGGCGTTTGATATCGTTGAAACGTCCAATGTCTTCATGCGCACCGTTGCCAAAATTGAGCCCGAGTGGATTTTGGCACAGGCAGGCGATTTGCTCAAATACCATTATTTTGAGCCGCACTGGTCTGCCAAAACGGGGCACGTCAAGGCATACGCGCAAATTAGCCTGTTTGGTTTGATTGTTGTGCACAAGCAATTGGTGAATTATGAACGTATCAACCTTGCCGAGGCGCACGATATTTTCTTACGTGACGCACTGGTATTGGGTGGGCTCAACACGCCATCAACGGGTGATAGCCTAACAACACACAAGGTCACAGGCAAGGCGTTGGGCAAATTGCCGCCGTTTTTGCAGCACAACCTGAACAAGGTTGCTGATGTTGCCTTGATTGAGGACAAGCTACGCCGCCGTGATTTGCTGGTGGATGAAGAGCAGCTCTACCAGTTTTATGCCAAGCGCGTGCCGCCGCACATTGCCAGTCGCAAGGCGTTTGAAGATTGGCGCAAAGAGATTGAAAAAACTGATCCGCAGTATTTGTTTTTTCGTGATGAAGACGTGCTTAGCGAAACCGCACCTGCCACGCAAGCCTTTCCCGAAAGCTGGCGGCTAGGTGGCCTGACCTTGCCGCTTAGCTACGTGTTTGACCCTGCCAGCGACGACGACGGCGTGACCATCAAGGTGCCACTGGTTGCTTTGCCGCAGCTTGATGCCATTGAGGTGTTGTGGGGCATTGCAGGTTGGCGTTATGACTTGGTCTTGCAACTGCTTAAAACCTTGCCCAAAGACATCCGCCGCCAAATCGTGCCAATCCCCGACACCGCGCGCGCCGTGTGTGACGAGCTCAACCACGAGCAGCCAACAGGGCTTCTCAAACAGCTAGCCCATGCCCTCAACCGCCGCGGCATACGCGGACAAAATGCGCGTATGGTTGAGCCCAAAGACTTTAACCCAAGCCAAGTTGAGCGCTACTTGCAACCGCAAATCGCCTTGGTGGATGACAAAAACCGCCTATTGGACAAAGGGCGCGACATTGAGCAGCTCAAAATCCGCCACCAAGCCACCACCCAACAGGCGGTTGTGGTGGGACAAGGCTTACACAGCCAATTCCCCGAGCATTTTAATTTTATCCAACAACGTCACAGCGCAGGTGTGTTGGTGCAGCAGTTTGCTGCGTTGGTTGCCGATGAGCAAAACCCCAAAAATGGCAAAAACTGGGTCAGCATGCAGCAGTTTACCGACCTTGATGTTGCCATTCGCGCTCATCGCCGCGGTGTGTTGGCATTGCTCAAAAATGAACTGGGTGCCAAAGCCAAACAACTCACCAGCCAAATTGACAAACCGCTGAAATTGGCGTTTGCGCCACTGGGTGATTTAGAGCAGCTCAAAGACGTGCTGATCTATGCCACGCTTGATGCGACGTTCGAAAAATCCGTGCCGCAATACGACAACCATGGCGACACCGCCGCGCAAACGCTTGCCCGTCAGATCCATGCGTTGCGCCAGCAGGGCACGATCAGCGATGAGCAATATCACGCGTTGGGCGAATTGCCCCTGACCGCCGCGCAATATGCGCAGGCAAAATCCGCCGTGCTGGCGCATTTTTTGGCAATAGGGCAGGGGGTACTTGGGCAGCTTAGCGCGATTTATCAAGATTGGCAGCAGATACGCGGTAGGCTACTGATGCTTGATCGCAATATTTTTGAAGAAAGCATGGATGATATCGAAGACCAGCTCGATGATTTGCATTTGGCGGACTTTGTCTATCGCATGGCGTATCAAGACTGGCAACAATACCCGCGCTATTTGCAGGCGTTGTTGGTGCGGCTTGAGCGTTTGGAGCACAATTTGGACGCGGATTTGGCAGGGGTGTACGCGCTTGATCGCCATATGGAGCGGCTAGGCGTGTATGTCACGCCCGACACGCAAGACAAGTACCATGATTATCGCTGGTTGGTTGAGGAGTTTCGTATTCAGCTGTTTGCCCAGCCGATGAAAACGCGCGCGCCTGTGTCGGACAAACGCCTAGAAAAACTGTGGGAGCAGTTGCAGCGTTAGGTTTCATAATGACGTAAAAAACGGGCGTAGGTTATCACTTGCGCCCGTTTTTGGTTTTGGCAAGCCGATTTAAGCCAACCGAATTTTATCTTTTAGCAAAAATTCCATCAACGCCTTTTGCGCGTGCAGGCGGTTTTCGGCCTCATGCCACACCACCGCGCGTGGGTCATCCAGCAAATCGTAAGCAATCTCCTCACCGCGGTGCGCAGGCAAGCAATGCATAAACAGTACATCGGGGTCAGCTTTATCCAGCAGCGAGCGCGTCACCATATATTGGCTAAACCGCCGCGCGCGTGTGTTTTGCTCGTTTTCTTGCCCCATGCTTGCCCAAACATCGGTAGCGATCAAATGCGAACCTTTGACCGCCTCGTTGATATCCTCAACCAGCGTCACGCAATGCGCGTATTCTTTGATCAAATCCAAATTTGGCTCAAAACCATATGGTGCACTCACGCGCAGCTCAAAGCCAAACTGATGCGCCGCATGGATAAATGACGCGCACATGTTGTTGCCATCGCCAACCCACGTCACCACCTTGCCTGCGATATCGCCGCGCAGCTCAAAATACGTTTGCATATCCGCCAATAGCTGGCATGGATGGTGCGCATCGGTCAAAGCATTAATCACAGGCACGCGCGAATACTTGGCAAATGTCTCCACCATCGCATGGTCAAACGTGCGAATCATCACGATGTCCACCATGCTAGAAATCACCCGTGCCGAATCCTCAATCGGCTCACCGCGCCCAAGCTGGGTATCACGCGGCGACAAAAAAATCGCATGGCCGCCAAACTGCGCCATACCTGCCTCAAATGACACCCGTGTGCGCGTACTGGATTTTTCAAAAATCATGCCTAGCGTGCGCCCAACAAATGGCTGATACAGCACGCCCTCATGCTGCATACGGCGCAGCTCACTGGCGCGCGCGATGATTTGGCGCAACTCTTCTGGGCTAAAATCCAACAGGGTTAAAAAATGGCGGGTTGTCATTGCCGTCTTGCCTTAATGAAAAATACCATCGCGCCAATGCGGCAAAAAGAATAAAAAACAGCCACTTAGCGCAACAATTAAGCAGAATAAAAATTATCAGTATAACGCAATTTAACCGACGCGCCAAATATGGGCAACGTTATTTTGTAAGCCCAGCGATAGGGCGGGCTTACAAATGTCTGTCTATGCCGACACCCGACGCGTTGGGCGTGTGCCAACATGGCACAAAAGCTCATAGTTGAGCGTATCTGTCCAGCTTGCCACCGTATCAACGCTGAGCCCGTCGCCCCATAGTGTCACCGTGCTGCCCAAGCCAACCGCCTGCGCGTCGGTGATATCCACCATAAGCATATCCATCGCCACCCGGCCCACAATCGGCAAGCGCGTGCCATCTGCCAGCACATAGGCCGCCTCGCTGACCACACGCGGATAGCCATCGGCATAGCCCACACTGATGACCCCAAGCCGCGTGGGGCGCGTGGTCTGCCAGCGGCTGCCATAGCCCACGCTTGCGCCAATGGGCAAATCATGCACCGCCATCACACTTGCACCAAACTGCATAACGGGGCGTAAATTCAAGGCTTGGGGCGCAACATCCACCATCGGTGAGCCGCCATACAGCATGATACCGGGGCGCACCCAGTCAAAATGCACCTCGGGGAAGTGTAACAAGCCTGCCGAATTACACAGCGACGCTTGTACCGCGTCTGCCCCGAGCATGTCGCGTAGCCGCGTCAGCACCGCACAAAACCGCGCGATTTGCGCCGCGTTGTGCGGATGGTTTGGGGTATCGGCATTGGCAAAATGACTGGTGAGGACAATGCCATAACCTGCCGCATGCAGTTGCCGCGCCACCGCCACCGCCTCATCACCACCAAAGCCCAAACGATTCATGCCCGTATTGAGCTTAAGCCAAATCGTCGGTTGGCGGTCGGCTGGTGACAAGTTTGGCGGCAAATCTTGCAATGCCCATGCCAGCTGCGCGTCATGGTGAACCACACAGGTCATAGCCTGCGCAAGCGCAACACACCACTCAGCTTGCGAAAACACGCCTTCAATCAGCACAATCGGCTTTTGCCAACCTGCCGCGCGCAGCTCCAACGCCTCTGCCATACATGCCACGCCAAGCGCGTCCGCGTCCTGTACGCCTGCCAAACATACCGCCGCGCCATGCCCATACGCATCGGCTTTGACCATCGCCAACACGCGCGCATTTGGCGCATAATCACGCACACGGCGCACATTGTGCGCCAATGCCGCTGTATTGATTTGTACCCAAGTATTTCGCACACCCACCACACTTGCCAGTTTTTACCATTTCACAGTCATCACTCGTCATCATGCCCTGCGCCGTGATAATACTCCGCCGTCAGGTTGCTAAAACGGGTAAACTGCCCCTCAAACGCCAAGCGTACCGTACCAATCGGGCCGTTGCGCTGCTTGCCGATGATGATTTCGGCGATGCCTTTGGCGTCGGAGTTTTCATTATATACCTCATCGCGGTAAATAAACATAATCAAATCCGCGTCCTGCTCAATTGCCCCCGACTCGCGCAAGTCCGACATCACAGGGCGTCTGTTGGGGCGGCTCTCCAAGCTGCGGTTGAGCTGCGACAGCGCGACCACAGGGCAGTTCATCTCACGCGCCAACGCCTTGAGGCTGCGCGAAATCTCAGAAATCTCACCCACGCGGTTGTCACCCATACCAGGTACTTTCATCAGCTGCAAGTAATCGACCATCACCAAACCCAATTTACCGCCATTGTCCTTGGCAATGCGCCGACAACGCGAACGCACCTCCGATGGCGGTAGGGCAGTGCTGTCATCGATATACAACTTTTTGTTGTGCAAATGCGCGATGGCAAGTGACAATTTGCCCCATTCATCCTCGCTTAGCCGCCCTGAACGCAAATTAGTTTGGTTAATCGCACCAAATGACGACAGCAGCCGCGTGACGATGGATTCGGCAGGCATTTCCATAGAAAACACCACCGCAGGCAAGTCGGTATTGAGCAGCACACTTTCGACCAAGTTCATGGCAAAGGTGGTTTTACCCATCGATGGACGCGCAGCGACGATGATCAAATCGCCTGCCTGCATGCCTTGGGTCTTATTATTGAGCTCAACAAATGGCGTTTGTAAACCAATCATGCCATCGGGATTTTTGCTGAGCAGCTGGATATTATCCAACACGTTTGCCATGACATCTGCCACTCGTGTCGGGCCTTTGTGGTTGGCGCGGCGGCTGTGCTGCTCGTTGATGGCAAAAATCTCGCTTTCAACCTTGTCCAAAATATCGCTCACGCTTTGATCTTTGGGGTCAAACGCCAACTCTAACATTTTGTTGCCCGCCCGAATCACCTGCCGCAACGATGACAGCTCACGCACGCGCTGGGCATAAGCAGTCAGGTTATACAGCGTGGCAGGGCTTTGCACCAAAATATCGCTCAAATACTCGGCGCCGCCTGCCATCTCAAGGCGTTTTTGGGTTTCTAGCCAGTCGGCAACCATCATCGCGTCATACGGTTCATTGCCATTGGCAAGCATGCTGATTGCCTCAAAAATTATCTGATGACGCTGAGCATAAAAGTCATCCTTGCTGACAATATCCGAAATGCGGTCATAGCTTTCTTCTAGCGACATCAGCGACGCCAGCAGGGTTTTTTCTAAAT
Source organism: Faucicola sp. SE7633 (assembly GCF_059264685.1). NCBI lineage: Bacteria > Pseudomonadati > Pseudomonadota > Gammaproteobacteria > Moraxellales > Moraxellaceae > Faucicola > Faucicola sp. SE7633. Next base: position 16,355 of record NZ_JCADBW010000026.1, read on the forward strand.
CAATGCTGTGCGGCTGGTGCTGTGCGATATCACGCACTGCACTGGGTGCATTGGGGGTGCTGTCATCTGCCATGCCGATTGCCTCGCTGCTGTGAATAAACTAAAATCAATGGATTGGTAAAACCGTATATTGGGCATTTTTGGGCAAATTAAATAAAATGCCAGCGCTTGCCTTGATTTGGCGTGAATTTAGGCTAAATCGTTGTTTATAGGGACAAAATACGGTCTAATCCTCAAGTTGATTGCTGGGTGACGCTCACTATACCCAACTTTTTTGCCAAAGAACAATTTAAAATCCTGCACGCACGGGTGTGCCAGCCCCCTTGACAAGACAAAAATTTAAGGGTTTCATCGGGTTAGTAAATTTAAAATAATTTTATTTTTAAATTTAAAATTTTTAAATAAAAAAGGGTGAACACAAAAAAAGACGGCATTTACCGTCTTTTTTTGTGCTGAGCGCGTATTGCGCCAAGCGTCGTTATCATCGAGCAATTATAGCTCAGCTGCCGCGTCTTCTGCCAAGATAGTTACCAAAATTTTGGCAGTGATATCGTGGTGAAGCTGGATATCAACGTTGTATTCGCCCACTTGACGCAACGCGCCTTCAGGCAATTTGACTTCGGCACGATCCACAGGCAAGCCTGATTTGGTCAAGGCATCGGCGATATCACGTGTACCGATTGAGCCAAATAGTTTGCCTTCATCGCCAGATTTGGCGCGGATGATGACGTTCACGTCTTGCAACGCTTCAGCGCGGCTATTGGCGTGTGCCAATTCTTCGGCTTCAACGCGCTCAAGCTCGGCACGGCGTGCTTCAAATTTTTCAAGGTTGGCTGCGGTTGCAGGCAAGGCTTTACCTTGTGGGACAAGGTAGTTGCGGCCATAACCAGCTTTAACATTCACCGTATCACCCAACTTGCCTAAGTTTGCGATACGTTGCAATAAAATAACTTGCATCAAAAACTCCTTAGAGGGTCGGGTTATTGTTGGCTGTCGGTGTAGGGGATCAACGCCAAGTAACGCGCTTGTTTGATGGCGGTCGCCAACTGGCGTTGGTATTTGTTTGAGGTACCCGTGATACGGCTGGGTACGATTTTGCCACTTTCACCAACGTATTGTTTAAGCGTATCGATGTCTTTGTAGTCGATGTGCTTTACGCCTTCAGCGGTAAAACGGCAAAATTTACGACGACGATAAAAACGTGCCATGTGAGTTACTCCTTAATCTGACTTATTCTTGCGCGTTGTCCGCGTCGCTGTCATTGTCTTGACGGTTGTCATCACGGCGTGGGCGTGAGTCGCGGTTGTCATCGTCTTGACCATCTTCGCGGCGGTTGTTACGGCGCGCGCGTTTTTCTTCCGCGCTCTTGTTGAGTGGTGACTCTTCGGTGATGGCTTCATCACGGCGAATCACTAGGCTGCGGATAATCGCGTCATTGTAGCGGAATAGCTCTTCAAGCTCGGCCAATGTGTCGCCATTACATTCGATGTTCAATAGCACATAGTGGGCTTTGTACACTTTGTTGATGGGGTAGGCCAGCTGACGACGACCCCAGTCTTCAAAGCGGTGGATTGCGCCGCCTTGGTCTTTGATTAAGTCCTTGTAACGCTCGACCATATCGAGGGCTTGGTCGCTTTGGTCGGGGTGCACCAATAGCACCAGTTCATAATGTCGCATGACAACTCCTTACGGATTAAACAGCCACTGACCCCATGTCAGTAGCAAGGAGATTGTAAGGGCTTATGTGCCAAATTTTAGCCACAAGTGATAGACTTTGTGCAAAACGTGACACCGCCTAAACAATAAGGTGCGATATTTTAGGCAAATTTTGTGCTAAAAGCAAGTGTTTATTGATTTTTTAGCCAAGTTTGTAGAATGTTATGGCACTTTGGTCTAACGCTCCCAGCGCACCTGCTGACGGATGACTTTGGCAGGGCTACCAACAATCAAACAATTTGGCGTGGTCACCGATTTATTGACAAACGCACCTGCACCCACAATGCAACCATCGGCAAGATGCACATTTTTGGATACTGTGACATTGGCGGCTAGCCAAATACGGTTGCCAATGATGACATCGTGGGTTGAGGGGTTGAGCTGCTCGTTGGTGTGCAGATCGTAAATGCGGTGCGTGTCAGTCGCGCGAATCTCGATACCGCGTGACAACATGCAGTCTTGCCCAATGCTAACGCTGCGGTCACGCGCCAGCACATATACGCCGATGGCCGTCGTGCGCGCACCGATGCGAATCTGCAAATGGTCACCATGCACAATCAGCTTGCCCGATAACTTCACGTCATCACCGATGATAACGCGGTTGTGGTTGCCCGTGATGGCGATGCTAAATTGGTTAAACCGACTGTTGTGACCCAGTTGAATGCAATTGTGCTCACCTTGACGAATGGTGATGTGGCAATCGCCAATCAGTTTGTTACGGGTGGGTAGGTCAAAGGTGTTGTCCGCACCGTGGTCTAGTATGGCAAATTGATTGGGCAAAAATCGACGGCGGACGCGCTGCAAGGCTAGGCGTTGGCGGTTGGTAAGGCGGCGGTTGATGAATTTGGTGGAGAAAGACATAGTGGGGTGAAGACATCGTGGAGCAAGGGCAGATGGTGGTTTATGCAGATAAAAACTTATGGTAGAGCGCGTAACTTTGGTCGGCAAGCGCGTACGGTGTTTTTGGCTGTAAAATACAAGGCGATAATATCACCTTATCACCTTGTATAGATTTTTCAAAATCGCCCAAACAATCAGCGTTTTAACTGGCTAACATCACGCACCGCGCCTGTATCTGCGCTTGTTGTCATCGCTGCGTACGCCTGCAACGCTGCCGATACCACGCGGTCGCGGTGCTCTGGCTGCCATGCCGCGTGGCCGCGTGCGTTCATCGCCTCACGTCGTGCTGCCAATTCTGCGTCATCGACCAACAGCTCAATGCGCCGATTGGGGATATCAATGGCGATCGAATCACCTTCATGCACGAGCCCAATCGTACCGCCTTCTGCTGCCTCGGGGCTGACATGCCCGATTGACAGCCCCGACGTGCCGCCTGAAAACCGCCCATCGGTCAAAAGCGCGCACGCTTTGCCCAAGCCTTTGGATTTTAGGTAGCTGGTGGGGTAGAGCATCTCTTGCATACCAGGGCCGCCCTTGGGGCCTTCATAGCGGATGACAACCACGTCACCTGCCACGATTTGGTCAGCCAAAATCGCTGCCACCGCATCGTCTTGGCTTTCAAACACGCGCGCGCGTCCCGTAAACGTCAAGATACTGTCATCCACGCCTGCGGTTTTGACCACACAGCCGCGTTCGGCAAGATTGCCAAACAGCACGGCTAGACCACCGTCTTGTGAGTATGCATGGGCTTGGCTGCGGATACAGCCTGATTCACGATTGACATCAAGATTTGGCCAAGCATTGTTTTGGCTAAAGGCCTGTGTCGTGCGCACGCCACCGGGGGCAGCGATATAGCGGTCGCGCGCCTCGGTGTTGTCAGGGTTCATGATGTCCCAATGCGCCAACGCCTCGGCAAGGCTTGCGCTGTGTACATTGGGCACGCTGGTATTTAGCAGCCCTGCGCGGTCAAGCTCTGCCAAAATCCCCATCACGCCACCTGCACGGTGTACGTCTTCCATGTGGTATTGTTGGGTGGCAGGTGCAACTTTACACAAACACGGCACATGGCGGCTTAGGCGGTCAATATCTGCCATTTTAAAGTCCACACCTGCTTCATTTGCCGCCGCCAGCAAGTGTAAAATCGTGTTGGTTGAGCCGCCCATCGCAATATCAAGGCTCATGGCATTTTCAAACGCCGCTTTGGTGGCAATGCTACGCGGCAACACACTGCTATCGTCGTGCTCATAATAGCGTTTAGCCAGCTCAACAATACGCCGCCCTGCCTGCAAAAACAAGTCCTTGCGCTTGGCATGGGTGGCAAGCAATGAACCATTACCGGGTAAAGACAACCCCAACGCCTCAGTCAAGCAGTTCATTGAATTGGCGGTAAACATACCCGAGCACGAGCCACACGTTGGGCACGCTGACCGCTCGGTCAAGGCGACCTCCTCATCACTGATACGATCATCGGCCGCATCCACCATCGCATCCACCAAATCCAACTTGCGCACCGTATGTTTGGCATCGTGTGTCACATCATCATTGCGGCTGTGTGCCAAGCCGTCGGTGGTTGCCAAAATCTTACCGGCTTCCATCGGGCCGCCCGACACAAAAATTGTCGGAATATTAAGCCGCATGGCCGCCATCAACATCCCAGGGGTGATTTTGTCACAGTTTGAAATACACACCAACGCATCGGCACAATGCGCATTGACCATATACTCAACACTATCGGCAATCAAATCACGGCTAGGCAAGCTATACAACATGCCCAAATGCCCCATTGCAATGCCGTCATCAATCGCAATGGTGTTAAATTCTTTGGCAACGCCGCCTGCCGCTTCAATTTCACGCGCAACCAGCTGTCCTAAGTCTTTTAAATGCACATGCCCCGGCACAAACTGGGTAAACGAGTTGGCAATCGCGATAATCGGCTTATCAAAATCGGCATCGGTCATGCCTGTGGCACGCCACAACGCACGCGCACCTGCCATGTTGCGCCCAGCGGTTGAGGTTTTGGAGCGATATTGCATGATATATCCTTAATTAAACAGCGCTTTGGCTCACCACACCTAGCCAAAACAAATAATGTCACAATAAATGCCCATCGTAAAACAACGCCACGCCATGCGCAAGTCGCAGACGGAATAAATCACTTAGCCAAACGGAATACAACGCGCAAATTTTAGCCATTAGGTCATTGTTTTTGTTTAAAAATGGCATTATATTTGCATCATAACAGCGCATAAAATTGGGGGGTGGGCGTGACAATGTTGCTTGGGTTGGGCGTGTTATTGGTGGTGTGGTTTGTTATCAAGCCCATGCTAAGTCGCTTGTGGCTAAAATTTCACCTGTTGGTTGGCATTGAGGTTGGCAAGCCGCGCATCGACTACCACCACGACCCACGCCATGGCTTGGTGCTGACTTATCAGCCAGTTAATGCCAACATTCACGGCAATCTACCTGCCGTGCAGCTAAGCCGTGATGACATCGCCGCGCTGTCACCAACCGCGCAACAACTGCTATGGCGTATTAACGACAAATTGGCGCGTTACCAAAACTGGTGCAACGCCGCACCCAACGACCAAGCCGCGCCACCGCTGACAGAGGCACAATTTGTCCTCAACCGTTTACTACAAGACACCTTGCCCAACGTCTTGCAGCGATATCTGCAACTGGCGCGCTACACCCCCGAGCATCTGCGCGCAACCACCGCTGACAATTTATCCGCCGATGACATGCTCATCAAAATTTTGCAGCAAACCGAAGGCCAGCTTGACACCCTGCTAGCCGAACGCCACGCCGACACCGTGGCGCAACTTGCCAGTGACTACCGCTATGTGCAAGCGCGCACATCAAATGTCTTGTGATACTTGTATAAGTCTTAACCCAGCTTACGCGAATACCCACAAAATCGACCAAAACGCGCTATAGCCACGTGCCAAACTGGGCTACAATACCACAATCAATCTTGCCACTTATTAGCATAAGGAAAAAATAACATGGATTACGGTGCATTGGCGTTGTTGGTGTTGGTGTATAGCATCCCCATTGTGGTGATACTTTTTACCGCGTACAAACTCTATCAACTGGCAACCCGCGGGCGCGCGCTTGAGTTTAAGAGTATGCCGCAGCTCACCCAAGTCACCAGCCGCAACCTGCCCAAAGACATGACCGACAAGCTCAACCTCATCAACCAAAAGGCAGAAAAACTGCTCGGCTATCAAGGCAAAAACCCCATCAATAACCAGCAAATTGCCGATGAAAACCAGTTTTTGGTCAAAAAAATCCTAGACGTGCATCTGCCTGAGGCAATTGCCGACTACCAACGCCTAGACAATGCACGCGCTGACCAAATGGCGGTTGGCTCAACGGGCAAAACCGCGCATGATTTGCTCAGCGATTATCTAGACACCATCAATCGCCAGTTTGATGACATGCTTGATGCGATGTATGAACAAAACGCGCAAAAACTGCTGGTCACCAACCGCTACCTACAAGCGCGTTTTGACAACCCTGACAGCCAATTGGGTCAGCTTGCGCCTGCCCCTGTGGCCGTGCCTGCCGAGATTCCTGCCACCATTCCTGCCGAACCCATCGAGCTATCAGCGCCTGTCGGCACGTCTACCAATACAACCAACCGCCGCGCGTAAGCGTATAAGCAAAAACAGCGGCTGAATGCATCAACCGCTGTTTTTGCGTTTGGTTTATCGACTTAGAGCAAACCAAACAAGCGTTTGCGTTTTTTGCTTGGTTGTTGGGGGTTAAACAATTCTGCCAAATTGCGCGGCTCTTGACGCTTGATGCCGTTGAGCTCGTGGCGCAGTTTTGCGGTGGCTTCATACGCGCGTAGGCGTGAGTGTTGCAAGTTGCCAACGGGGCGGTTTTCTTCTGGGCAACGAAACGGCGTGAATGATAAGTTTTCCATGATGTCAAAGTGGCCATCATCGGGAATTTTTTGTTGTGGGATACGCAATTTTGCCACGGTGACAAACGGTGCGTCTTTTTCTTTCCATTCGTCGGTGATTTCGTTGATGGGTTGGTCTTCAAGGTTGCGGCACAGCTGGATTTGAACATCGTATTCAAAATCGTGCTTGCGAATTTCATCCAAAATTGATAGGCGGATGGCCTCGTCATGTAAATCGCGATTGATTTTGCGCGATAAAATCTTGCGCACCGATGCTTTGGTGGGTTTGACACGGATTTTTGCCATATAATCGCCGTGACGCACTGCCCCCATCGAAAAATAGCTATACAACAGGGCGTTTTGTGGCTTGATGCTGGTAAAGCCGTTAAATGCTTTGAGGGTCTTGAGCGATTGCTTGGTGGGTAGTCGATGGCCGCCACGGGTCGCCCATACCGCCGACACTCGAGCTTTACCAATCAATTCACCGTGCTGCATGTAGTCGGTGATGTTACGAAAAATCGTTGAAATGTATTCATAGTCTTCAATGCGGTTGCAGAAGAACACAGGGTGGTTGATGAGGTTGAAGTCCATGTTGGGGCTGTCTTCTTCACCGGGGGCAAGTTTTTTGCCGGGAATATCAAACACCTTGATAGCAAGCCCCAAGGCAAGACCCAAGTTTCGATCAACGTCCACGCGTGACAAACCATTTGAGTAGCGAATCACTGCCTCATGCTTACCGGGCGTGGCATACACACCTTGTGCGTAGGCCTCAGGTAGGTTGGGCAAAATGGTGAATTCAGCTTGCAAAGCACAGTAGCCTTTGGCGTGGGCATCGCGTGTGTGGTAGTCAATGTCGCTGATTTTTGGGCTTTTACGGACAAAATCTTGAATATTGGCCACGATACGATCGACGGTTTTTTCGTCTTCAGGCGTGAGCATGTCAAAGCTTGGGTCAAACTTGACGTATTCGACTTTTTTTTGACCAAATGGCAGACGGCGCAGTGGCGCAGGTACGGGTAAGTGGGGTAATTTGGGTAACATGTTATATCCTTAAAAATTTTTTAAAATCAAGTGTTTAAAAATCATCAAGGCGTGCGTGGGAGAGTCAGCACACGCCCGATTGTAGCACGTTTGGCTTAGCCTTGGGCAGGCAATTCGCTAATCCACTTGAGCGCCGATAGGCTAGGGATAAACAGATATTCACCACCTTGCACGGTATTAAACTGGAAAATACCTGTGTGGCGTTTGCGGATTGGGTCGGCAGGCTCGGTGAAGGTGTCGCCGTCGTCGTTTTTATCACCGTGGTGCACGCCAAGCAGTGGGTCGCGCTCCTCGCCAAGGTTCATAAAATTGCCGTCATTGATCCATTGGCCTTGCAAAAACTCCAGCGTATCCATGGCGTGCGCGTTGATACCGATAAAGAACAAGCCGCGTTCTTTGCCGTCATCCTCGGTGACATTGGGCGGTACGATATCACCGTATGACACGCTGCGGCGGATGATACGGTGCAGGCGCACATCGGCTAGGATAAAGTCTTTGGTCTTGCGTGGGTTCATGCGGCGGGCGTGTGCGCCAAACGGACAGCCTTTGCCGTAGTCATCGTCGCTGTAGTCAAAGTCGTTGTTACGCGCTTCATCCTCGCCCAACGCCTTATCGTCGTGGTCACGGGCAACGCTTATCGACGCGCCTGACCGCCAGCGCCCAAACATTTTTGCCGCCAATTTTTCTGCTTCTTCGGGGCTGTCGGTTTGCTCAAGGCAGTATTTGTTGAAGTCGGCTACATGGCTGTGGTATTTACGCAGCACCATGAATGAGCCGTTTTTACCCAACACCTCAGGCTGAGGCATGGGAGGAATAACCCCTGATTCGCCTTTGTAGCCCATGACAAACTCGCCTGAGGCAATCGGCAAGTCGGTGTCGTTGTGTTTTTTGACGCCACTGCCTGCGACATTTGGGTTGCCGATACCGTCGCGAAAGCCAAACACATTTTTTACCGCCTCATCCACGCCAAAATCGTGGTCTAGCAAGACCTCGATCGCGCCTTGTTCGGGTTGATCATGGTTGATGTAGTCGCTTAAAAAGGATTTAACCTCTTGTAGCTTGGCCTGCCAAGTTGATTTGTCATCGGTGATGATGGCGGCGCACACATGGATTTCACCTGTGCCAAATGGTTTTTGCCAGTTTTCAGGCGCGTTTTGTCCCACGTCGTGCAGTTGTTTGGCGCTTGCTGCCATGCCTTGTTTGAAGTTTTCGGGGAAGCTATCAAGTGAATCTTGTGGCACACCAAGTTTTTTTAGGCCTTCATAGGTCATGACAACGGTTAGGTTAGCCGCCATGCGCTCATCAAACTCTTGGCTGCTGCTGACGTATGGCAGCAATTTGGCAATCAGCTCACGCCCTTTGGCAGCGTCATGCACCTTGATAGCAACCACTGTGCCGTAATAGGGTATCGGGCGGTCACGCAAAATAATGGCTTGAATGTCATCCAATTCCATACCAACAAGGGTACTTTGCGCCACGGTTTTGGCCTTGCCAAGCTCGTTGATGGTGTCGCTAACTTTGCCCCGTAGGCTTTGTGTGGCTTCTTCAAGGCCTTCTTTGATTTTATCAATAATGCCGCCGTGTTCGTGGCTGTTTGCTCGGCTGCTAACGGTTGAATCGTTGGTGATTTGCTTATCAGACGCTTGGCTGTTGGCTGCGTCATTATCGTTGTGGGTGCTCATGGGGCTATCCTCAGGTGTTATGTGGGTCAGCATGCTATTAAATTAAGCATAAACGATGGGCGGATACAGATACCTTGCCCATCGCTGACAAATCTTATTTAAAATGCTTTAAACCATTTAAACTTGCTTTAACTTATTGGCAGTTGATGAACGGACAAAAACTGCCAAGCTTTGTTTGGTGAATTTAAAGCGTGTGCCGAGTTGATTATTGTGCTTCGTCAAGGGCTTTATTGATACCTTGCACGATTTTGTCATTACGGCGGATATCGCGTACTGTCAAGTGCGGCACACCAACAAACCAGCCTAATGCGGTGTATTGATGATCAAGGATATACTGCTTGACCTCTGGGCTACGGATGCCTGGCCAGCCTTCCACCACATCAAAGATAATATCCATCATATCGGGGATTTTGGTCGCAAAGTCATTGATATACGCGTCCCAATCGCCATCATAGGCCGTGCAAAATAGCAAGCGTGTGTCGTTGTCAATCAACACAAAGCGCATGTCGTGGAGCGTACCAACCACGGTTGCACCTGCCAAGTCACCTTTGGTGATTTCTAAAATACGACGCAGACGCTCAGCGCCGCCTTCTTTGAGCTTACCAATCACGGTCAGTTCGGACACTTTGCCCGAGCGCAAGCCTTTTTTGCCTGCCGATGTCATGCTGTGGTCGTAGCCGTCTGAGCCGCCTTCTTTGACCTGTGCGACCATCAATTGACGTATCAAGTCTAAGTCTTCAAGTTTGTATTTAAATTTACTGGCTAAAGATTCATTTGATTTGTCAGTGCTTGAGGATTGCGCTTGGTCTTGTGCTTGGTTGTCAGTTGGGTTGTTTGCTTCGTTTGTCATAGGTTTTGCCCTTATCATGCCTAAAAAATTGTTGTGCCAATAAGTGAAATTTTTATTAAATCTAACATCCCATCATAAAAAATGGGTTAATAATCATCGTCCTTATGGCAAGCCATTGACTTGGCTCAAATCTAGTGTATGCCTTTGCACAGCATGAAAGCAAGTATAATCCTTGCCTATATTGTGGTGTTGGGTAAGCAAATATACGTGTTTTGTAAAATCAAACATTTTTGGCAAAAGAGTAAATTTTAGTTGATTATTTGGCGCACATTGATCGGCTAAATGCTTGAAAAAACAGTCGATTTTTGTTTTATCTTAAATGAAGCTTAAGCTGTCCCTAAAGGGTATGGCGCAAATTTGGCACAAAAAAAGACGGTCTTTGATAGTACCGTTTTTTAAAATTGCTTTGGTAGGGTTAAACAGGCAATTTAGTTTGTCTTATTGCGACGTAAATGATTGCTTCGCCGCGCTTTAAGGGGTTTTTGTTGTTGGCGTTCTTGCCGACGCTTGGCGATACCGTATAGCCCTGTGCCTTGCCGCGGACGCAAGCCAACTGAATTTGCCAATCGGTCAATCTCGCTGCGGTCAAGCTCCAGATAACGCCCCGTGCGCAGCTCGCGCGGTAGGCTGACTGTGCCATAACGGGTGCGCAGCAGACGGCTGACTTTAAGCCCTTGTGATTCAAACAAACGGCGTACCTCACGGTTGCGCCCTTCTTTAAGCTGCACTTGATACCACTTGTTGATACCGTCGCCGCCTTTTTCGGTTAAGCTATCAAACTGTGCCATGCCGTCTTCAAGCTCAACACCTGTGGTTAGGTTGCGCGCGATTTCGGGGGTGACCTCGCCCAACACACGCACCGCGTATTCACGCTCGATTTGGTTGGATGGATGCATCAGACGGTGCGCCAGTTCGCCATCGTTGGTAAACAGTAGCAGACCTGTTGAATTGATATCTAGCCGCCCAACCATCACCCAGCGGTCATGGGTCAAAGGTGGCAAACGCTCAAACACGGTGGGGCGACCTTCGGGGTCATGCGCTGAGCAGATTTCGCCCTCGGGCTTGTAGTACATCAGCACGCGGCGGCGTTTTTCTCGCTCCGCGCTATAGCGCAAGAGTCGCCCATCTACGCGGATGTCATCACCTGCTTTGACGCGGTCGCCAATATTGGCGATTTGTCCGTTTACGCTGACGCGTCCTTCGCGGATGACCGCTTCCATTTGACGGCGTGAGCCCAAGCCGAGTCGCGCCAATGCCTTGTGCAATTTTTCGTCCGTCATGGCAAGCTCCTGTCATCTGCGGCGTGTGCCCAAGCAGCAAAAATTGCGCTGTAACGCCCATCAAGCCGCGTATTTTAAGCCAAAAACGGGCAAAAGGCTAGCTAAAAAATGGCTGAGCGCGCGGCAGATGTGACGCATTGGCGATGGTTGGTTAGCTGGCGGTTTGGGGTGGACGGGTGGTGTCGCCAAATGCTGCTAACGGCAACAGCGGCGGCAAGTCATCAAGGCTTGTCAGCCCAAATGCCGCCAAAAACTCAGGCGTGGTGTGCAGCAGGGCAGGCCGACCCAAGGTGTCTTTGTGCCCACGTTCAACAATCCAGCCCTTATCAAACAACTGGCGCAAAATCGTGCTGGATACCGTCACACCGCGCACCTGCTCGATGTCACCACGGGTGACGGGCTGACGATAGGCGATGACGCTCAACGTTTCAAGCAAGGCTTGACTCAGCGTTTCGCGGCGTTCGGGAAACGCGCGGCGAATCAACGGGCTAAATTCATTGGCGATTTGTAGCCGATAGCCTGTGGCGGTGTGGGCGAGCGTCAATGCGCCTTGCGACAAGCGTTGTTGTAACACAGTCAGCGCCCTGTCAAGCTCACTTTGGCCAATGTGCAAAAATTGGCACAGCTGCTTGGCTGTCAAGGCGGTTTCAGACGCGTGTAAAATCGCCTCGATGGCTTTACTCTGCTGTTGGGCGGTTTGGTGTTGTTGGTTAAAGTCGTTCATGGGTGTGATTAAAATTGGTCGTTGGGTCAATGTGCGGTATCACATCAACTTGGGTAATCTGGATCATCGCTAAGCCGTCTTTGACCCTCAGCCAGTCGCCTTTTGGCTAAGTTTAAAATAATTGAAACCTTTGCACGAACAAATGCACAAAAGTTTGTAAAAATGATATAATACAGTAAAATCAACCAGATAGCAAAAGACACGAATATGGCATGGAAACAAACAGGGCAACTGTCCCTAGCAGACAGTCTCATTAACGCTCACAAAGCCATCGAAGAACTCGATGAACTACATAACCTAATCAACTGGCAAACTATCGAACACACTCTACGCCACGTCCATAGCAGTGAACGTGGCGAAAGTGCCTTTCACCCAGTCATCATGTTTAAAATCTTGTTACTACAAAAACTCTATAACCTATCTGACCCAGCCATGGAAAAACAGCTAGCACGAGACTTACTATTTCGTCGCTTTGTTGGATTATCACTTACCGATAACGTACCCGACCACAGCACCATCTGGCGATACCACAAACACCTAGGTGAACTTGGACTCATTGAACCCTTATTCAACCAAATCAATGAGCAACTAGCCGAGCAAAATATCATCATCAAAGCAGGCAGTGTTAGCATCATTGATGCCAGTATCGTTGAAGCCAAAAACAA
>NZ_JCADBW010000027.1:0-28282 GCF_059264685.1 Faucicola sp. SE7633
TAGTAAGATTTTAAACATGATGACAGGGTGAAAGGCACTTTCGCCACGGTCACTGCTATGGACATGGCGTAGGGTGTGTTCGATACTTTGCCAGTTGATTAGGTTATGTAGTTCATCGAGTTCTTCGATGGCTTTGTGAGCGTTAATGAGACTGTCTGCTAGGGAGAGTTGCCCTGTTTGTTTCCATGCCATATTCGTGTCTTTTGCCATCTGTTTGATTTTACTGTATTATATCACTTTTACAAACTTTTGTGCATTTGTTCGTGCAAAGGTTTCAATATATTGATTTGACTTCTGTCGATAGAAAGACAAATGCAATTATCGAAACATCATTAATTGATAAAGAGAATGCCCCAAGCCGTGCTCAAAAAATTGTTGAGCATAATGACATTATATTTGCTACAACCAGACCAACACAAATGCGTATAGCCGTTATAACTGAAGAACTTCACGAACAAATAGCAAGTACTGGTTATTGTATTTTAAGGGCTGATATTAAAATAGTTTTACCAAAATGGATTTATTATAATCTTTCTAGCGTATCTTTCAAAAATTACCTTGAAGAAAATGAAAGTGGTTCTGCATATCCTGCAATTTCTGACACAAAGTTAAAAGAATTTAAAATTCCCATCCCACCCCTAGACGTTCAAGCCGAGATTGTGCGGATTTTGGACACATTTACCGCCTTGACAGCCGAGCTGACAGCCGAGCTGACAGCCGAGCTTAACAGCAGAGAAAAACAATATCAATATTACCGCGATAAATTGCTAAATTTCTCTGACATGAGTATTGAAACAGACAGCAACAGACAGCAACAGACAGCATTATCGGCACGAATAGCGAATAATGTCAAGCTTAATTATGAAATTCGTTGGAAACGGCTAGACGAACTTGGTCAATTAATTCGGGGTAATGGATTGCAGAAATCCGATTTTACAGAAAGTGGCGTTCCTGCAATTCATTACGGACAGATTTACACTTTTTACGGTACTTCAGCCAATGAAACAAAATCTTTTGTTTCTCACGAGCTTGCTAAAAAATTGAAAAAGGTTGATGAAGGTGACGTTGTAATCACCAACACGAGTGAAAATATTGCGGATGTAGGTAAGGCTTTATTTTACTTTGGTAAAGAACAAGCTGTCACAGGTGGACACGCTACAATATTTAAACCTAGCAGTGAGATATTAGGCAAGTATTTTGCTTACTATACTCAAACGGCAGATTTTTTTAAGCAAAAGAGAAAACTAGCTAAAGGGACAAAGGTTATTGACGTATCAGCTAATGATTTAGCAAAAATTGTCATCCCTATTCCGCCAATCACTGAGCAAAAAAGAATCGTTGAAATTTTAGACAAATTCGAAACCTTAACCCACTCTATCACCGAGGGCTTACCCAAAGAAATCGCCTTACGCCAAAAACAATATGAATACTACCGCGAGCAACTACTTGATTTTACTAAAATTTAATGCCATACACATATAAACATACATATAAATGCATATTCTTGATGTATACATTTATATGCCTATGTATAGTCTTATACGCACATTTATAAAGCTATACATTTAGCTATATACACATAAGCGCATCTATCGATATACATCCATCTAGGAGCATACAGCCATGCCACCATCGCAAAGACCCATTGCCGAAACCAACAACTTCATCGTACTTGACAACTACACCAAAATCGAGCCAACAGACGGCGGCTACCAAACCGAAGCCGACCTAGAAAAAGAATTCATCCAAGACCTTATCAACCAAGGCTATGAATACCGCCAAGACATCAAAAACCACGACCAACTACTAGCCAACGTCCGTGAGCAACTCCAAAAGCTCAACCAAATCACCTTGAGCGATAGCGAATGGCAACGCTTTTTGACCGAATACCTAGACCGCCCAAGCGAAACCATCATTGACAAAACCCGCAAAATCCATGATGACGATGTTCACGGCTTTACCTTTGATAACGGTCATCAACAAAATATTTGTCTACTCGATAAGCACAGCATCGCCCGAAACCATCTACAAGTCATCGGGCAGTTTAGCCAAACTGGCAAACACCGCAACCGCTATGACGTGACTATCTTGGTCAATGGCTTGCCACTGGTGCAAATCGAGCTTAAAAAACGCGGTGTAAAAATACGTGAAGCCTTCAACCAAATTCATCGCTACAGCAAAGAAAGCTTCAACAAAGACGAATCGCTCTATAAATACCTACAAATCTTTGTCATCTCAAACGGCACTGATACGCGCTATTTTGCCAATACCACCAAACGCGACAAAAACAGCTTTGACTTTACCATGAACTGGGCAAGGGCGGATAACACCCCAATCAAGGATTTAAAAGACTTCACCGCCACGTTTTTTGAGAAAAAAACCCTACTCAGCGTGCTTTTGCATTACAGCGTGTTTGATGTCAGTAACACGTTACTGATTATGCGCCCTTACCAAATCGCCGCCACCGAGCGGATTTTGTGGAAAATCAACAGCGCATTTCATGCCAAAAACTGGAGTAAAGTTGAAAGCGGTGGCTACATCTGGCACACCACAGGCTCAGGCAAGACTTTAACCAGCTTTAAGGCGGCACGGCTTGCCACCGCGTTGCCGTTTATTGACAAAGTGTTTTTTGTGGTGGATAGAAAAGATTTGGACTATCAGACCATGAAAGAATATCGCCGCTTTAGCCCCGATAGCGTAAACGGCTCAGCCAGTACCGCCAAACTCAAAGCAAACCTGGCAGCAGCTGACAATAAAATTGTCGTCACCACTATCCAAAAACTCAATAACCTGATGAAAACCGAGGATAAACTACCGATTTATGACAAACAAGTCGTCTTTATCTTTGATGAATGCCACCGCTCACAGTTTGGTGAAGCCCAAAAAAACCTAAAGCGTAAATTCAAAAAGTTTTATCAATTTGGCTTTACAGGTACGCCAATTTTTTCAGAAAATGCCTTAGGCTCAGAAACCACCGCTAGCGTATTTGGGCAAGAGCTGCATTCGTATGTCATTACCGATGCAATTCGGGATGAAAAGGTATTGAAGTTCAAAGTGGACTACAACGACGTGCGACCGCAATTTAAAACCATCGAAAAAGAAAAAGATATCGAAAAACTCACTGCCGCCGAAAACAAACAAGCCTTACAGCACCCACAACGCATTGAACAAATCGCTCAATATATCCTCAATAACTTCAGACAAAAGACCCATCGCTTAAATGCGCCGTATACGGGCTTTAACGCGATGTTTGCCGTGGGTAGTGTAGAGAGTGCCAAATTGTATTACAACGCCTTTAAACGGCTTCAGAGTGGCTTAGAACGCCCTTTAAAGATAGCCACCATCTTTTCTTACGCCGCAAACGAGGAACAAACCGCTATTGGCGATATTATCGATGAAAATTTTGAGCCCAACGCGATGGATACAACGGCAAAAGAATTTTTGGATTTAGCCATTAGCGACTACAATGCCCTGTTTAAAACCAGCTACAGCACAGACAGCAAAGCGTTTGAAAACTACTACAAAGACCTGTCCAAACGTGTCAAGGGCAAAGACAGCGACAATAAGCCGTTGCCAGAGTCAGAAAAAGTCGATTTGGTCATTGTTGTTGGGATGTTTTTGACGGGATTTGATGCACCGACGCTGAACACGCTGTTTGTTGATAAAAACCTACGTTATCATGGGCTGATTCAAGCCTATTCCCGTACCAATCGCATTTTTGACGCTACCAAGACCTTTGGCAACATCGTCACCTTTCGTGACCTAGAGCAAGCCACCATTGATGCAATTACCCTATTTGGCGATAAAAATACCAAAAATATCGTGCTCGAAAAAAGCTACGATGAATATATGCATGGCTATACCGATACTACAACGGGCGAAGCCTGTCGTGGTTACCTAGCCGTGGTAGCTGAACTCCAACAGCGTTTTCCAAATCCTGACAATATTATTACCGAAAAAGATAAACGAGATTTTGCCAGGTTATTTGGCGAATACCTGCGAGCCGATAATGTTTTGCAAAACTATGACGAGTTTGCGGCATTACAAGCATTTCAGACGTTGGATAAACAAAATCCGCAAGCTGTCGAAGAATTTAAACAAACCTACTACCTATCCGATGATGACCTACAAGCGATGCAGTCTATTGAAATCCCATCCCAAAGATTGATTCAAGATTATCGCTCAAGCTACCATGATATTCGTGATTGGTTGCGTCGTCAAAGACAAGCTGATAATCAAAACCAATCAACCGTTGATTGGGATGAGGTGGTTTTTGAAGTCGATTTGCTGAAGTCGCAAGAAATCAATCTAGACTACATACTTGAACTGATTTTTGAACATCATAAAAAAATCAAAAGCAAAACTGAATTGGTGGAAGAAGTTCGCCGTGTGATTCGTGCCAGTATTGGCAACCGTGCCAAAGAAGGTCTAATTGTTGATTTCATCAACCAAACCAACCTAGACACAATCCAAGACAAAGCCAGTATCATCGATGAATTTTTTAAATTTGCCCAAGCTGAACAACGAAAAGAGGCTGAAGCCTTAATTCAAGACGAACGACTACATAGCGAACCAGCCAAACGCTATATCTTAACTTCACTCAAACGTGAATATGCCAGTGAAAACGGTACGGGGCTCAATGATATCTTGCCTAAGATGAGCCCTTTAAATCCTGAATACCTCACCAAAAAACAAACAGTCTTTCAAAAAATAGCCCTCTTTGTTGAAAAATTCAAAGGCATTGGCGGTAGCCTGTAACACTGGACTAGGTGACCACTTTAACCAACCAAATAGCCCTACCTGTTCATACTGAGCTTTAGGGCTATTTTTATGCCCAAAATTCATCTGCAACATAGGACACATAGGACATATTATGCTAACCAGTGAGAAAATAGTTGCTTGCTAAGAGAATTCAAAAAAAAGGCTTTTATTGTAATATTGTTATATTGTATATATTGTGGGACGCGCAAAGCCTTACGGGGCAAGGCTTTGCGAGCCAATATATGTACAACTCTTCTTGTTTATATGTACAACTCTTCTTGTTTATATGTACAACTCTTCTTGTTTATATGTACAACTCTTCTTGTTTTATGTACTGAGTACATATATTGGTAAGTTATTGATTTTTAATGAATATCGTATATATGTGTACAACTCTTCTTGTTATATGTACTAAGTACATTAATGTATTGCTTCCATAAATAAAGCAAGGTATGATTTTACAAGACGGCAGCATGGAGAGGGTATGAAAAAATTTGCCAATAAAGACTTACAACACGCTGATTTTTCAATCATTAAGCACAATACTTTGATTGAGTCTAGCTACGACTTATCGCCTGTCCCCAACAATATTATGACTATCGCAATGACCAAAGCGCGGCAGTCCAATGTATCGTCCGAGCTTTGGAGCGGTGAGGTGGTGATATCCGCCCAAGAATACGCGCATATCCACAAAGTATCACTAGACGACGCTTACAAAGTACTAAAAAGAGCGGTATTGGAGTTGGAAGAAACCAAGATTATTTGCGATGCTTACTATGATTTCTCAAATGGCGGAGTTATTCCTGAAATTTTGCCTGATTTAACAGATATAAACTTTTTTTCAGACTCAGTTTTGGCATCAAAACCTAAGCATGGCAAGTTTAGCAAAATGAAACTGCACATCCGTTTGGTGCAAAAAGTGGGCTATAGCGATGCAGGATCGTTTATTTATTTAAAGTTTAGCGATGATATTTTGCACTTGATTAAAAGTGCGACAAATCCCGACGCCCTAGACTATACGCAATACGATTATGCCAATACTATAGAATTGAACACTACCCCCGCCAAACGGCTTTATGAGCTTGTGTGTAAATGGCGCAAAGTAGGACACTGTAGAAAACAGGTCGATGAGTGGAAAATTTTATTTGGTGTATTTGCTAAGTATCCCAATGTGGCAGAATTTAAGCGAAGAGTACTACAACCCGCTATTAATCAAGTCAATGAACAAGGTGAATTTAAATTAACGCTAGAGCAGGAGAAACTTGGACGCTCGATAACCCACTTTACCATTATCATTGAAGAAAAATTAACCGCCAAATCTACAGACCCAGCGACAGAATTTTTTGCCAAAGCCAGCAATGTCAATTTGTTTGAAAGTCTATCTGAAAGCGAAAGACAAACCGTTAAAGCCGTCGCCGATACTTACATCAGCAAAAATCAAATCGTCAATGAAACGCATAAGCGAAATATCTACAAAAAAGCGGTTAGCGAACGCTGGGGCTTGGCAGACCTAGACCAACAACAACGAGAATATCGACGACAAGCTGAAGAGGTGAGAAAGAAACTTGAAGCAGACCGATTGACAGACATTGCCAAGCAAAAGCAAATTTTGCAAGAAAAACAAGAAAGCGAGCAATTTATTCACTTGTTTGAGAGTCTAGAAGCCAGCTTTCAAACGCAAATCTTGAATGAAGTAAGGCGGTTGATAGCCACCGAAATTCCCGTATTTCTAAAAATATTTGATAAAGAAAATGATAAAAATCTTGCTCACACAGATATTAAGTTCCGCAGTTATTTCAAAAAAGTGATGGGTATCAAATAGATTAATAACCACTTATTGAATGTACGTGAATATACATATACAATTATATGCATACTTAACTATGTATGAGTGTATCAGTATGACCAAAGTTATTACCGTGATAAACCAAAAAGGCGGTGTGGGTAAGACAACCACCGTTCATGCGCTGGGTGCATGGCTGCAAAATAAACAGCATAAACAAGTGTTGTTCATTGACTTAGACCAACAAGGCAATCTGACTTATGCCACCCATGCAGGTCACAGTGAAGTTAATGCACTGGATTTACTCACCAATGCACAACTTGATAAGCAAGCTATTCAAGTGACCCCAACAAACTATCATATTATCGCCTCAAGTCCCATGCTAGCGAATGTTGAGGCAGTGCTTACCATGACAGGCAGAGAATATCGCCTAAAAGAGGCATTGGCTACCTTACAAGGCTATGATTATGTCGTTATCGACACACCGCCAAGCTTGAATATTTTGACCATCAATGCTTTAACAGCCAGTGATTTTGCGCTAATTCCTGCGCAAGCAGATATCTTTAGCGTGCAAGGCATTACCCAACTGGGTCAAACGCTGGATGCCATCAAACGTTATACAAACAAAAATTTGTCAGTCTTAGGGATTGTACTCACACGATATAGCAATCGTAATATCTTAAGCCGCGATCTACAGCAAGTCATACATGATACAGCTAAAAGCATACACACAAAAGCATACACACAAAGTATTCGGGAAGCCGTTGCCATCAAAGAGGCGCAGGCTCTCAAGCAAGATATTTTTTCTTACAACGCCCATGGGAACGTAACGCAAGATTATGCTGATTTGTTTCAAGAAATTTGGCAGGAGATTCAATAATGGCCACTAAAAAAAGCTTTAGTCATGCAAATCCTGCGATGTCATTTATTAGCGCTTCTACGCAGGATAGCCCAGAAGATGGCCTAAACGATGATATGGCAATAAAGTCGCAAGCAAGCACAGCGCCCAAAGTGCCCATGAAGCGTAACCCCGAGTTCATCGAGGTGAAAAGCAAGCGCGTGCAATTGCTGATGCAGCCGTCGTTGCATGCGGCTATCAAACAGTTGGCAGATAGTGAGGCGGTTAGCGTCAATGAAAAAATACACAGTATTTTAAAAGCGTACGTGCAGGTAGAGTAAATCAGATATTTTTTGGTTTGCTATGTATTAAGTGGTAGGGTTGGCATTGATTGCCGTAAACTTGCCGCTTTAGACGCAAGTTTACGGTTGGGTTTGACTGTCGGTTGGTCATAATGGCCAAACAACACAGCGGTGGGCAAATCCCGCTGTGCTTTCAAGCTGGCTGATTATTTGTAACCAGCCTTTTTCATCAACATGATGGCTTGGCGTTGATTGACCCCTGCGGTTGAGACATTGATGATGTCTTGTTTAAAGTTACCCCATCGGGCGACTTTTGGATCAGGCGCGACCCTTGGGTTGGCAGGATATTCATGGTTGAGGTCAGCAAATAAATTTTGTGCATCTGCTGAGCTTAGCCATTCAATAAGCTTTTGTGCCTCGGCAGGATGCTTGCTATATTTTGTTACGCCGATGCCCGAGATATTAACGTGTGTGCCTTGCCAACGTTGGTTGGCAAAAAATGGCTTAACATTGATGTTGGGGTTTTTATCCAGTAGGCGACCATAATAGTAAGTATTTGCAATGCCAACTTCACAGCGCCCTGAGTCGATGGCCTCAAGTAAGGCGGTATCATTGGCAAACGGTGCGGTTGCCAAGTTGTTCACCCAGCCTTTGAGGATTTTTTGGGTATTGGGCAAGCCATTGTGCGGAATCATCGTTGCAACCAGTGATTGGTTATAGACGTTGTCTGACGTGCGTAAACAAAGCTTGCCTTGCCACTTTGGGGTCGATAGGTCAGCGTAGGTGGAAAGTTGGTTTGGATTGACCTTGTTTGGATTGTAAAAGATGGTGCGTGCACGTACCGATAGACCAAACCAGCGGTTTTTAGGGTCTTGAAACTGGGGCGGAATATTGGCTTCTAAGATGGGGGAGTTGATCGGGCGCAAGATGCCCGCTTGAGCGGCTTGCCATAGGTTACCGCCATCTACGGTAATCAGAAGATCCGCTGGGGTGTTTGCGCCTTCTGCTTTGATTCTTTCTATCAATACGCCCGCTTTATCATTGACGAGTTTGATTTTAGTGCCAGTTTTTTGTTCGTATTTTTCTACTATTGGTTTAAGTAGGTTGTCTGCACGCGCTGAATAGACCACCAGCTCTGTGGCAAACGCAGGTGTGGTAGCGGCCAATACGCCAGCACCAAGCAACAATTTTTTCATCGCAAAATTTCCCAAAATCGTCATCGAATTTTTTACTAAACCAGACCAGCCGAGCGCTTTTTATGAGACACATCGTTTAAAAATGCTGTTTTTCTAGTATAATATAGATTATTAATACAGACAATAATTATTATCATTTTTGTTAAGGTTGGTTGAGTGTTGAAAAAGTCTTGGTTAGCAAGGGCTTGGCTGCTGCTGTGTGTGGCATTGGTCATATTGCCCATGGGTGTGGTGGTGCTGAGCTTTGGCGATATTAACGCAGAGATTTGGACCTTTTTGCTTGAGTATCAGTTAGCCGAGCTTGTTAAGAATACGCTGATTTTGCTTGTAACGACGGCGATAGGTGTGACGGTGCTTGGGGTGAGTACGGCGTGGCTTACGGCGATGTATCGCTTTCCAGGTAGTCGGTGGTTTTTTTGGGCGTTGATGCTGCCTTTGACAGTGCCTGCGTATGTGTTGGCTTTTGTGCAAGTGGGGATGTTTGATTATACGGGGGCTATCAGTACGTTTTTGCGCGAGCAATATGGTTTTAGGCAAGGTCTGCCAGATACGCGCAATATCTGGGGGCTATCGGCTGTGATGGTATTAACTTTTTATCCCTATGTGTATTTGCTAGCGCGCAATGCTTTTTTGTCAATGGGGCAGCGTGCGCTGGAGGTGGGGGCTTCTATGCGGTTGTCGCCCGTGCAGTCGGTGATTAAAGTCGCTTTGCCTATGGCAAGACCTTGGATTTTCGGGGGGCTGTTGCTTGCGATGATGGAGGTGCTGGCAGACTTTGGCGCTGTATCGACGTTTGGTGTGGAGACATTTAGCACGGCGATTTATCAAGCATGGTTTGGTATGTATTCAATTGAGACTGCCAAGCAACTTGCGTCACTTTTGATATTGTTCGTATTTGGGTTGATAACTATTGAGCAGATCAATCGTGGTGGGCGGCGTTTTGCCAGTCATAAAACCGCGGCGAATTCGCCTCAGAGGTTACGGGGTATGCCAAAGTGGCTAGCGGTTGGGTATTGTGCGGTGATTTTGTTGTTGGGCTTTATACTGCCCGTGTTGCAACTTATCATTTGGGCGGTTGAGCATTGGCAAATTGAGTCTTTGGCGCGGTTTTGGTCACCTATGTGGCATTCGTTGTTGGGTGGGCTGCTGGGTGCAGGGGTGACTGCGTTGGTGGCGTTGTTGTTGGTACTGGCAAAACGTCATGATGGGTCACGTTTTGCCAAAATTGCTACGCGCATTGCCACGCTGGGCTATGCAATTCCAGGTTCGGTTTTGGCGATTGGCATTTTTGTCCCTGTGGCAAGCTTAGATAATTGGTTATTGACATGGTTGCCTGTGGATTCGACAACAACGGGGATTTTAAAAGGTACGTTGCTGGTGATGTTGGTTGCGTACGCTATTCGGTTTTTGGCATTGGCGGTGTCAAGTATCGATGCAGGGTTTGAACGTATCCGACCGAGTTTAACTGAGGCGGCTTTGACACTGGGTGTGCATGGCTGGCGGTTAATTTATCGGGTTTATTTACCTTTGATAAAAGGTTCACTTGGCGTTGCATGGTTGATGGTATTTGTTGATATCATGAAGGAGATGCCGATTACCTTGATGACTCGCCCATCAGGATGGGACACTTTGGCGGTACGCATCTATGCCTACACCATGGAGGGGCAGTTTGAAGAGGCCGCATTGCCAGCTTTGGCGATTGTCTTGGTGGGATTGTTACCTGTGATACTATTTTCAAAAATGGAGCAGCGTTCATGATAACAGACAATTTCACACGGCATGGGGTTGATTTGACAAAAAAAACGATGAATTCTTCTGTGCCTTCTCAAGACATTAGCTTACAAGTTGAGCAGGTATCGCTTCGCTATGGAGCGGGTAAAAATGTATTAGATGGTATGAGTTTTACCTTGTTAAAAGGTGAGATAGCTTGTTTGCTTGGTCAGTCAGGCTGTGGTAAGACAAGTATGCTGCGCTGTATTGCTGGGTTTGAACATCCCACCACAGGCACAATCCGTGATGATCAACGTGTGTTGTTTGATGAAGCAAGCGCGCGGTGCATACCTGCCTATCAGCGCAATATTGGCATGGTATTCCAAGACTATGGCCTGTTTCCGCATTTATCAATTGCGGATAATATCGGATTTGGTCTGCACCAATTTAGCCGCTCTGCAAAAACCTCAAAGGTAAATGAGCTGCTAGCGTTTGTTGGACTTGAGCCGTATGCCAAGCGTTACCCACATGAATTGTCAGGCGGGCAGCAACAGCGCGTTGCCTTGGCCCGAGCACTGGCAAATGAGCCTAAGCTTGTATTACTTGATGAGCCTTTTTCTAGTTTGGACGCTGAATTAAGAGCCCAGCTGTCCAAAGACGTGCGCCAACTGCTCAAGCAGCAGCAAATAAGTGCGATTGTTGTAACGCATGATCAACAAGAGGCTTTTGCGATTGCAGATAAAGTTGGTTTGATGGCAGATGGCGTGCTACAACAATGGGCATCGCCACAGCAGCTTTATCGTCATCCAGCCACATTTGCAGCAGCGCAATTTATTGGTGAAGGCTGTTTGCTGGACGTTGTGCCAAACGGGCAGCAGCTATGCAGTGCTTTGGGTATCATTGATCCTAAACTATTCAATTATTATGCGCATGATAATAAAGTACTGATTAGACCTGAGCAGGTGCGGCTAATCCCACCGACCCAAGGCTCACTAACAGCGCAAATTATTGAAGCAAATTTCAAAGGGGCTTATATATTGTATCAGTTACGCTTAGACAATGGTGAGGTCTTACTGACTAGCAGCTTAGCTACTGATACGCAATATGGTGTTGATGCGCGTGTCGGCGTTGAATTAAACCTCGACCATGTTAAAGTTAGATAAGCGCTTGACCGCAAGCATACGCTCACTGGCAGTAAAACGGCCTGTCACCGTCAATGGTAGCACGGTGCATCACGCGATGGACATGATTGTCGTAATCATTGGTGGCATAATGCTGCGTGGCGCGATTGTCCCAAAACGCGATATCGTGATTTTGCCAATGCCATCTGACAGTAAATTCAGGTTTAGCAATGTGCTGGAATAAAAAATCAAGCACAGCTTTACTTTCACTGTCTGTTAGTTCATTGATTTTGGTAGTAAAACCTTCATTAACAAAAATCAATTTTTTGCCTGTGATAGGATGGGTGCGGATGACGGGATGAACCACAGGCGGATTATCAAGCTGTGCCTGTTGCCATGTGATAAATCCTTCAGGCGTATGACCAAAACGCTCTTGCGGAAATGACTTTATCAGACTGTGTGTGGCGGTCAAACCTGACAAAAATCTTTGTAAGGCAGGCGATAAGCCCTCAAACGCTGCATAACCACTTGACCACAGCGTATCGCCGCCAAAATCAGGAACTTGCTTGGCAGCCAAGATACTCCCTAGCGGTGGAGTTTGGCTAAAGGTAACATCGGTATGCCAAATTGCATTATCGCGTAAATCGGTTTGCTGACTATCGAGCAGCACAATTTCGGGCTGGTCATCCGCTTGTGGAAAAATCGGGTGAATATGTAATGAGCCAAATTGCCGCGCAAAACTAGCTTGTTGTTGAGGCGTTATCGGTTGATTGCGAAAAAACAGCACTTGATGCTTTAATAAAGCAGCTTCTAATTGCTGCCGTTGCTCATTTGACAAGGTTTGAGTAAAATCAATCCCCTCTACCATCGCCCCGATATGGGGTGTGAGTTTTACTATCGATAAGCTGGTTAAAGTTGTCATAGTTATCTCCCCAAAATTCGGCGAACTGCTAGTACTTTCCATACCATGGCGCAAGACTTGCTTGTAGTTTTCTTAGCAATAACTCAAGCATAAACGCAATTATGGCGATGATCATGATACCCAAAATCACCACATCGGTTGCCAAAAACTGCGCCGCTGACTGAATCATAAAACCTAACCCTTGGGTTGCTGCCACCAACTCCGCTGCTACCAGCGTAGACCATCCAACCCCCAAACCGATACGAATACCCGTCAAAATATGCGGCAGTGCCGACGGCAAAGTCACATACCACAGCAATTGTGATTTGGTCGCACCCAATGACAAAGCTGCAAATTGTCGGCTTTTATTGACCGTCAAAATACCGTGTAACGTCGAAATGATAATCGGCGCTAAAATTGATAAGAAAATCAGTGTGATTTTGGTTAGCTCACCGATACCAAGCCAAATGACCAGCAAAGGCAAATACGCCAATGGTGGAATGGGGCGGTAAAACTCAAGTAAAGGGTCAAAAAGCGCTTGAATGATACGATTTGTACCCATTAAAATCGCAATAGGTACGCCCACTAAGATGGCTAAAATCAGCGCAATAAACACCCTGCCAAGGCTGGCAAACGTATGTTGCAACAACGTCACCGACATATAACCTTCGGTTGAGACTTTAACCAACTGTTGCCACACACTGCTAGGCGATGGCAAAAACAAGCTGGGTATTGAGCCAGTCACCGTTACCAACCACCACAGTGCCAACGCTGTGATGACGCTGACACAGCCCCAAAAGACGCGGTGATATTGCCTCAGTGCCAACAAAAATGAAGGACTCACTGGCTGTGCGGCTGGTATAAGCGTTTGGTTGGGTGGTGCTGGTGTTGTTGTACTAGATTGGCTGATGGGCTGCACGGGCTCGGCTGACGGTACGGGACTGATTGATTGGCTAGTCATAGTGCTGTCCTGCAAAATATTGGTTGTATCCATCGCTGGGTCTAAATTCGGCACGCGACGATTTGTTGAAATAACTGCTCACGCCACGCGATAAACTCATGATCAGATTTAATTTCACGAGTATTTTGCCCTTGTATAAAACGTTGGCTAAAGCGCGGCTGATAATGGTGTAAAATTTGACCCCTTCCCATGACCACCAAATCCGTTGCCAAAAATAATGCTTCTTCAATATCATGTGAAATTAAAAAAATCTGCCGCTTGCTTTGCTGCCAGATATTGAGCAGTAACTCTTGCATAGACTCACGCATAAATGCGTCAAGCGCGGCAAACGGCTCATCAAGCAGTAACATTTTGGCTTTAGATGCCAATGCCCGCGCAATACCGACACGCTGCTGCATACCGCCTGACAGCTCCCAAATCGATTTGTTGGCAGCGTGTTCCAATCCCACCCATTGCAAAATTTGCTGGGTATGTTGTGCTTGGGCGTTACGCTCAACGCCTGCCAATTTGCCAGCAAAGCTGACATTATCGGCAACATTTAGCCACGGAAATAGCGCATGGTCTTGAAACACCACCGCGCGATCAGCACTTGGCTTGGTAATTGGCTGACCATTTAACGATAGCGTGCCTTGTGTGGTAGGGATAAAGCCTGCAATGGTGTTAAGCAGGGTGCTTTTGCCACAGCCTGATGCGCCTAGCACCACACAAAAACTTTGATCGGCCAGCGACAAATTGAGGTTATCAAGTGCCAAGGCAGGCACATGACTGGTTTTGGTTGGTGGGTATTGTACGGTCAGATTTTGTATTACCAATCCGCTCATCGGGTACTTCCTTGTGGTTACTCAATTATCGTATGCTTAGGTATTCATTGGTGACAAAGGCTGAGTAATCGGGCAACACTGTATCAACTTTACCTTGTGATTTTAAAAATTCGGCGGTCTTACGGATATTGTCGGCAAATGGCTGCTGCAATAGGGTTTGTTGCTCACTGACAGGCAGATAACGGTTACCTGCCAACAAATTAGCGACATCATCGGGCGTTGAGCCTGTGATTTGGGCGATTTTTTGGTTATTGCTGGTATTGTTAATAAATGCTTTTGGGTTTTGGCTGTATTTACCCGTTGCCTCTGTGCTGATTTTGACAAACTGTTTTAAAAACTCGGGATTTTGCCGCGCAAAGTCTTTGCGCACGACCCATAAATCATACGTTGGGCTACCCCAGCTTGCCACTTCTTTGGAGGTGGTGAGCACATGACCACTGGCTTTTACTTTACTTAGTACAGGCTCCCAAACGTACGTGGCATCAATATCACCGCGCTCCCAAGCGGCATTGATCTCGGGTGGACGCAGATTGATAATTGTGACTTGGCTTGGAGCAATGCCCCAGTGTTCAAGTGCCGCCAATAAGCTATAGTGAGTAGTAGAAACAAACGGCACGGCAATTTTTTTACCGATTAAGTCTTTAGGTGTTTTGATATTGCTTGTATTTTTAGCAACTAAACTTTCGGCCTCACCAATTTCGCTGGTCACCAAAAATACCTCTAGGGGCACACCTTTGGTGGCAGCGGCAGCCAACGGGCTTGAACCGATGTTACCGATATCAATGCTACCTGCGCTGATGGCAGCAACCACTTCAGCACCCGTATCAAACTTACGCCAGTTGATATCACGATGGGTGGCTTGCTCGTAGGTTTTATCTGCTTGGGCAAGCTTGGCAGGATCAATACCCGTTTGATAGGCGATAGTGACAGTGCCTTGGGTGTTGGTCGGCATCGCGCTGGTGTGGGTAGCAGGGGCTAGCGAATTGGCTTGTGCCTTCGGTGCAGCTTGTGTATACGCGTATCCTGCGACAATTGCCACAACGCCTGCCGCTAAACCTGCGGCAAATAGCTTATTTTGTTGGGACATTTACTTTTACCATCCTTGTTTGATTATTTACGAAAATTATTATGATTAGAATTTTATATTCTACAAAATTATATTAAAACAGAAAGATATGCAAAAATAGAATATAACTGACCGACCGTAACGACTTGGCCGATCAGCTGTTTTCAACGTTTAGCTCAGTCAATCAACTACTTAGACAATTTGCTAAACAAGCTGATGATAGTAATCAGCTCAAAGAATTGCTTAAGGTTAATTCGGGCGGAGTGATTTTTACCACCATTCAAAAATTCCAACCCGAAGACGGTAGTAGCGTGTATGACACCCTCTCCGAACGTCACAATATCGTGGTAATCGCCGATGAAGCCCACCGCTCACAATTTTGCTTGAGCGCAGTGTGTTGGATGCGTGTGTTTTCGCGCTGGATGATGTGTATTTGAGCGAAACGAACAAAGAGGCCACAAGCGCAGAATAGCCACGAAAAACGCGCAAATATTGCTAACGCCCTTCTTTTTGACTATGATTGATTTTTCAATGCCTCTGTAGGGAATAAAGATGGGTAGTTTTTTGGCTGGATTGTTTATTCTGCTGTCATTGTTTGCG
Source organism: Faucicola sp. SE7633 (assembly GCF_059264685.1). Lineage (NCBI taxonomy): Bacteria > Pseudomonadati > Pseudomonadota > Gammaproteobacteria > Moraxellales > Moraxellaceae > Faucicola > Faucicola sp. SE7633. Next base: position 16,061 of record NZ_JCADBW010000027.1, read on the forward strand.
TTGCTGGTTTATGCGCCGTATGTTTTGATAAGGGGTTTGATAAACCCAGCAAAATACAGCAAGCACAATGATAGAAAAAGGTTTGTTAAAAATACGTTGGCCGCATGGTGTGGCGGTGTGGTGTTGTTTGTTGTGATTGGGATGATGATTATCCCCGATACTTCAGAAAATCCGACGCAAACCACGGTAGAAGCACCGAAAGTTGTAACACCTGTAACCACGCCAGAGCCAACCACGGCAAGTGTTGCAACCCAAACAAAAGCGCAATCAAATCCTATCAAGGACTATGGCGGTATTGTTGTGCCCTACAGCCAAAAAAATATGCCCAAGTTGTATGCAAATTGGGGTGGTGAATGGGTTAAGAAAATCAATGCTATGATGCCAAAAGTGGTGGCCAAGGTTGCCAGCAATCCCAAGTGCGACACGCCAGAGGTTGTGGAGTTGTCAGACAATCGCAGTCGCGTCAAAAAAGAAGCGGTATTTTTTGTGGATTGTAAAAACGGTGAAAGGTTCTATGTTAGTCAAAATGAGTTGGTACAAGACCAACCATTAAAGCCAGAAAGTGAACAGCTGGAGGGTAAGCCTCATATGTATATTCAAGCCTGCCGAGAAAGCGTAAAAAATCATTTGCAATTCCCCAGTTCATTTGACGATGAAATACTAAGCACAACTGCCCGAAAAACACCCAGTGGAAATATTGAGGTTGTTATGCCTTTTACGGCTAAAAACGCGCTGGGTATCGAAATACCGCAAACCGCTAGGTGTTTGATAACCACAAAAAAACAGATTGAGATTAGCTTTTCAAACAGATAAATCCAAAAAGCCCGCTTAAAAGCGGGTTTTTTATTAGCCAAAGGAAAGTAATATGGCAGGCGGTTTAAGCATTGTTATTGATACGCGAAACGCTGAGCAAAGTATAAAGTCTTTGGGTCAAGCGTTAGAGCGTCTTGAGGCGCAGGGCAATATGGCTTTGACGCTAAAGAACTGGATGTTAGCGACGATTTAGGCAACCTCATTGGTAAACGCACCGCCTATGGATTTGCCAAGTATTTGCGCGACGCTCTACCGAATGCAACTTATCTAGGCTTTACAGGTACACCGATTGAAAAAACCGATGTAAATACGCCTGCGGTATTTGGTGACTATATCGATATTTACGACATCGCCCAAGCGGTTGAAGATGGCGCAACGGTAAGAATTTTCTATGAATCACGTCTGGCAGAAGTCAAAATCAGTGATGAGGGTAAAAAAAACATTGCTGAAATTGATGCCGAATTTAGCCAAGAACAACTGACTGCAACCCAGCAAACCCGTGCTAAATATGCCCGTACAGAAGCCTTGATTGGTAGCCCTGAACGCGTTCGAACTGTGGCATCAGATATTATCCAACACTTTGAAAAACGCATGGACGCAAGCCAAAACGCCAGCGGTAGTGCAGGTAAAGGTATGTCGTTGTTATGTCACGCCGCATTGCCGTAGACTTATACAACGCGATTATCGCCTTGCGCCCTGAATGGCATAGTGACAATTTGCACGATGGCATGATTAAAGTCGTTATGACTTCATCAGCAGATGATGGGGCAGAACTTGCCAAACATCATACCAGCAAATCCGATCGACAAATTCTTTCTAATCGCATGAAAGATGAAAGCAATAATCTTAGATTGGTGATTGTTCGTGACATGTGGCTAACAGGTTTTGACGCACCAAGTATGCACACGTTGTATATCGACAAACCGATGAAAGGGCATGGGCTCATGCAAGCCATTGCACGGGTCAATCGTGTTTATCCTCCGTTGCCGTAAAACCACCGACTTTAGGCGGTGGTTTTACGGCAACACGGGAACTAAAATTACACACGAATTTTTTTAGCGTGTGTGTTTTACTACGTGTGCTTTACTACAAATCTTGTTAAAATAACCCCATGAAAACACTCAAGTTACGCATACGCGACAAACACACAGACCAACTAAATCGCCTAAGCGGTTCGGTTAATTTTGTGTGGAATTACGTCAATGACTTGAGCCTGCAATACCTCAAACGTACAGGCAAATTCCTATCCGCTTATGATTTAAACGAATACACCAAAGGCAGCGGCGAACACCTAAACCTACACAGCCAAACCATCCAAGCCATCAACGAAACCCACGCCAAATCGCGTCGCCAATTTAAAAAAGCCAAACTAAATTGGCGCACCAACAACCCCAAAGTTAAGCGTAAATCACTGGGTTGGATTCCATTTAAAGCAAGTGCGGTCAAGCGTTTAGCCACCAGACAAACAGGCAAAAAAGGCTTAAAATCTACCCTACAACTAAGCCTAGCCAAAGGGCAAAAACTTATCCTTGACCTATGGGACAGCTACAACTTAAGCCTATACCAAATTAACACTCTTGAGATTGTGCAAGATAGCCGCAACCGTTGGTATGCCTGTATCACCGTCAAAGACTACCCTAAAACCACTTGTGGAACTGGTAGCGTCGGTATTGATTTAGGCTTAAAAGACAGTGCCACCGCCTCAAATGGCGACAAGCTACAAATCAAGCAAACGCTTAAATATGCCAAAGCGTTAGCCACCGCCCAACGCGCCAACAACAAACAGCGTGTCAAGGCAATCCACGCCAAAATTAAAAACACCCGAAACGATTTAATCCATAAATTCACCAACAAACTGGTTAAAGATAATGCCCTAATCATCGTGGGTGATATTAAAACCAGCCAATTTAACAGTAAAAAAGGCAAACTAGCCAAGTCGGTTTACGATGCAGGTTGGTTTGAACTGAAACGACAACTGACCTACAAATGCGAGCACGCAGGTTGCCGTTTTGAAATCGTGAATGAGCGATACACTACCTGAGGACGGCACTAGCGAAGCACCGCTTCGCCCGTCCGCAAGACAAGGGCTATGCCCGCCGTGACGTGTTGGTGCTGTGGTGATATGTCCAGTAGTCCGTGCGAATAAGAGATGAGAACGGATAAGCAAAGCACTGCTTTGCCCGTTCGCAAGACAAGAGCTATGCTCGCAGTAGACTTGTACACGGTGTGGCACATGGCATGATAGAGATATCAATGCCAGTCGGAACATTCTTGCGGCAGGTCTAACCGTCTGGGAGCAGGAATCCCCGACCGATAGGGAGGGGAGGAAGTCAAGAGAGTAATAGCGATTTGCGTGACAGTGAGTCAATACCGCTCAACCAAGAAATTTATGATTATTTTTTGACAGAGGTGCGTCCGCATGTCAGTGAGGCATGGCTGGATATGGATAGCGTTAAGATTGGCTATGAAATCAGTTTTAACAAGTATTTTTACCAGCATAAACCGCTAAGAAGCTTGGATGAAGTGGCTAGTGAGCTATTGCAGTTGGATAAAGAGGCAGACGGCTTAATTCGGGATATTCTAGGTAGTTTATGACGACACAAAAGCTAGAGCCAAAACCGTTCAAGACGTTTCAAGAACAGTTAGAGATTTATAAAAATCGTGGGTTGATTGTTGAAGACGATGGTTATGCGTTACGGTATTTGCAGACGATTGGTTATTATCGTTTAAGCGGTTACGCCTATCCGTTTCGTAAAATGTTGGCTGATAAAACTCGGGCTGATGCGTTTATGCCAAATACGCATTTTAGCGATATTAAAGCGTTGTATGTGTTCGATAGAAAGCTACGCCAGTTAGCCATAGATGCCTTAGAGAGAATTGAAGTCGCGATGCGTGTGCAAATTTGCTATCGCCTAAGCCGCTATGGTGCGACTGCTCACTTACAATCGCGGGCATTTAATGATGGTTTTAACCGCAATAGATGGCTTAGTAAGTACTATCAGCTGATAGAGCGTGAGCAAAAAAACTCAGATTTTGTTAAGCATCATGAAGAAAAATACCTAGAAATGCCGATTTGGGTGCATAGTGAACTGTGGGATTTTGGTACGATGTCTATGCTATACCAAGGTATGAGGCAGGCAGATAAGGACAAAATCGCAAGATATTTTGGCTTACCCACCCATAAGCAGCTTGAAACCCAACTGCGAGCATTAAATATCATACGCAATATTTCAGCGCATTATGCTAGGCTGTGGAATCGGCACATTGGAACGCCTGCTTCATTCAAGAATATGGGGCAGCCATGGGAGAGTTTTTCAGAAAATAACGTGCTGGTATATTTTTGCTTAATTCAATACCTTCTAAAGAAAATCTCACCAAATTCCCAATGGGGAAAACGCTTTTTGGCGTTGTTGGATGAGTTTCCAAAGGTGGAAAATAATGCGATTGGCTTAGAGCAGATGGGCTTGAATGTCTCGCTAGATGCGTTCAAGCGGTGGGAGTTGTGGGGATAAACAATTTTGGGGTAAAAATAGATGTCCCCGAGCCTTGTTGTCCGATAAACGGGACAAGAACATCGGGGAACTGTTGGGTGTATTATATCACGGATACTAAGTATGTCAATCTGGGTGAATTGTTTTAAATGGTTGTAAATTCAATGAGTTATGCAAGGCACGACAGTTATAAAGACAGTGGCGTGGATTGGTTGGGGGAAATTCCAAGCGATTGGGAGCTAGGCAGAATTAGCACATTTTTTAGTGAACGCCGTTAAAAAGTGTCTGATAAGGATTATCCTGCACTTTCAGTTACAAAGTTGGGTGTTTTTCCTCAATGGGAAAATGTGGCTAAAAGCAACAATGGTGAATTTGATGTGACAGCACCCAATATCGCTTGGGTCAGCGATATTGGGTGCTGTCACATCAAATTGCTGCTCTAGCAAGTTTGGATACACAGACTTGTTGTGATTTGAGTCAGTAGTCGTTTTAAATCGCTTGTGACGCTTGCAGTAAATCCCATGTTCTTGCTTAATTTGTCGCACCATGTACAGGCTGATGTCATGCCCTTGATTGGTTAAATGCTGATGTAAGCGTTCATGACCATAGCTTTCTTTAGTGTCAATATGAGCGGATTTGACTAGGGCGTGTCCCTAATTTGAATAAGCCCAAAAGAGCCCTATTTTAACCCTACCTTTCAACAAAATATAGGATTAAAGTAAATGGCGAGAACCGCAATAACAGACAGCATATGGGAACAACTACAAACGACCATGAAAGCTCACGGCTGTCACCAATGGAAAAATGACCGTACTGTCATGGAAGCCATACTATGGAAACTGCGAACCGGTGCGCCATGGCGAGACATACCCATCGAACTAGGATCATGGAAAACAGCCTATAATCGCTTTAACCGATGGTCTAAAAAAGGGTTATGGGAGAATTTTTTTTTGACCTACGAGAAGAAATTGACAAAGAATGGGTATTCATCGACGGAAGTTATGTACGGTGTCATCAACATGCAAGTGGAGCTAGGCGTGGTTTCGAGCGAGCAATTGGAAAAAGCCGTGGCGGAGACACGACAAAAATACACCTATGTGTGGACTCGCATGGAAATCCGCTCGATTTTAAAATCACTGGGGGTAACGTGCACGACAGTCAAGTTGCAAACGACTTGATAGAAGTCATCGAAGAAGCCGAGTATTTTATCGCTGACAAAGGGTATGATTCTCAACAAATCAGAGATAAAGCCATAGAGCATGGTATGAAAGCTATCATACCCAAGCGTAAAAATGCCAATCAACCTAACCCTGATTTTGATAGCTATCTCTACAAACTACGCCATTTAGTTGAGAATGCTTTTGCTCGTTTAAAGCAGTTTCGCAGTATTGCTACCCGTTATGAGAAATTAGCTCGTAATTTTAAATCTATGCTTTATTTAGCGTGCACTATTATTCATGTTAAGTTAAATTGAGGACACACCCTAATATGGATCTTTTTGAAGAGTGTAAAAATAAATTAGGTAATACCTATAAAATTCTTGATGCAGATGCTGAGAAATTAGTTTTGAATAAATTAAATGCCTATTTGCTTAAAACTGGTAATGGTAGTATTGATTGGAATAATGACGCTATAATGAAAATAAGTTTAGATAAGTTAATTGAAAAAGTAGCTTCTCAAGAATTTACTGACACAGTAGTCATTATTACTGATACATCTGATACTCCTATTTTTTCAACAAATTTAATATTGGCTCTAGAAAATTTTGAAGATATTGTAGCTTTATCAAATACAGTTTTCTTATATAATGAAAATTATATAGGTACTTTTACTAATTCAAGTCCAAATATTATGTTGGGTCTTTTAAAGAAAACGATTTGTTAGAGTTCGCTATAAAAAACAGATTATACCTCACTGTAACCCTCCCCTAAAATAAAACAGCTCAGACATAGAATTTCTTATAAACCAATGATAAGGAGTTTTAGCATGCGCAAACGAATGACCGAAAGCCAGATTGTATCTATCTTAAAAGAAGCTGATGCAGGTGTACCCGTAAAAGAGCTATGTCATCAGCATGGCATAGCAAGTTCAACCTTTTACAAATGGAAAGCCAAACTTGCTTGCCTGTAACCAGCACCGCCTTACGTCTCACCAGCCTTACCCATATACCGCTCATTGGATGTCACGAAATTCATTTGTTTTTCGTGAGTTAATGTAAAAGAACCATTCAGGTCCTTTTTTTAAGCAATTTATTCATGAAAAACCTAGAGTAATCAAGTTATAATAATAACGCTAAATTATGGTTTGTTGTGAGAAATACGATGAGTTTTATCGGCTATGCGCGTGTATCGACCAGTGAAGGACATCAAGTGTTAGACCGTCAGGTTGATGCGCTGACAGAATTTGGCTGTGAGAGGATTTTTACCGATATGGCCTCGGGCAGTGATACCCAGCGCCATGGGTTAAATGATTGCTTGAACTATTTGCGTAAAGGCGATGTGCTGGTGGTGTTGGATTTGGATCGGTTGGGACGTTTGGCAGGTGAGTTGATTCGGCTGATTGATGCGTTAGCAGAGAAAGGTATTGGCTTTAAGGCAATTAATTCGCCCATGGATACGACGACACCTGCAGGTCGGGCGTTTTTACAGATTCAAGCGGCGTTTGCGGAGATGGAGCGCAATTTGATTCGCCAACGGGTGAAGGAAGGTTTGGCGGCTGCCCGTGCCCGTGGGCGTAAAGGTGGACGACCACGGGTGATGACACCTGAAAAATTGCGCTATGCCCAGCATTTGATGGCTGACCAAACCCGCAGCATTCCGTCTATTTGTAAGGAACTCGGCGATATCCCTCCAAGCACGCTATATCACTATGTGACAGCGAAAGGGGAATTAAAAAAGGCTGGAGTGGAACTACTCTCAAAAGCGCCTTAGCAGCGATTAGCATATGAGCGTCGTCTAACATGTTAATAAACTTTCTTATTATGCTAGGTTGTTCGTTTTGTATACTCGTCTAAGACAGATAACGCAAGATCAGCCTTTATCATTAACCAAATTTGTGATAATGTATCCTGTAAGCTACAAAGAGGTTTGGGCATGTATGATATACGGACAACGGCGGATTTTGATAAATGGTTGAAAAAGCTAAAAGACAGACAAGCTGTTAAAGCGATTGTGTTACGGCTAACCAGAGCAGAAGCAGGCAACTTAGGCGATATCAAATCCGTCGGTGGCCAGGTGAGTGAAATGCGAGTGTTTGTTGGCGCAGGCTATCGCTTATACTTCACCATACAAGGTCAGACGATTATTTTTATGTTATGCGGTGGTGATAAATCGACTCAGCAAAGCGACATTAAGACCGCCCAAGCCATGATAGCCAATTTGGAATATGATGAGGTTGATGATAATGAAAACGAGTAAATTTAACCCTGTTGATTACCTAGAAACCGAGGCAGAAATCAGCGAATATTTGCATGAGGCGTTTTTAGATGATGATCCTCAAGTGTTTGTTATTGCCTTAGGACATTTAGTAAAACACTATGGTGTGGCTAACGTCGCCAGTATGACAGGCCTCAATCGTGAAAGCCTATATAAAACGTTAAACGGTGATACCTGTCCTACTTGGGCTACCATGCACCGATTAATAAAGGCGTTGAAAATTGATGTGAATTTTATGGGCTTGGCACTTGTTTAAGTATCTGATTCATACAGATCGTTTCAATTTGGCTATCTTTAAATCCACTTTATCACTTGTTGCCGTAAACCTGCAACGTTAGGTGGTGGATGTAAGGCATAGGGTTAAATGAAATAAGTTTTGCTATATTCACTGCCCTATATTCAACGTTTTACATAAAACAGTTAAGTTAAGACTAAAGTGCGCAATAACTTAACTGGTAAAACGTTTGTAAACACACACTTAAATTGGTTCGTGTCTTTTGACCATCCTAACGGCAGGGCTTGACCGTCTGGGAGCAGGAATCCCCGAACGATAGGGAGGGGAGGAAGTCAATTTTGGTTTACTACAGGCACGCCCGATTTTTTCACGCGTTGCCAAAAACCTGTGGCTTTAGACGCAGGCTTACGGCGGTTTCGTAATCATTGGGATAGACAGCGCAACTTTTTGCACAGGACAAAATTACACAGGACAAAACGCAATCTTTTAAAAAACATAGCACGCATAGGTTTGTGGCGGTGTTTATTTTTTAATCACCCCTACAAGCCTTGGCGTGCTATTTTCTGCAAATGTTGCGTTGCCCTTTGGGCGGTGAACCTAAGGCGTTAAAATTACCTTGCGGCATTCTTCTTTGCGCTGTTCAAAGATTTCATAACCTTTTGCCGCGTCAGATAGATTCATGCGATGGGTAATAATGGCTTCAGGTGACAAGTCGCCATTTTCAATGAATTCTAATAGTTTTGGCAAGTACTTATGCACATGGGTTTGCCCCATTCTAAAGGTCAAGCCTTTGTCAAAGGCATCGCCAAACAAAAAGCCGTGAATTGGGCCTGCATACACACCTGGGACACTAACAATGCCGCCACGTCGTACCGCTGCCATACACTGGCGCAAGGCTGCACCGCTTGAGCCTTCTAGTTTTAAGTTGGTAAGCAAGGTCTCAATAATACTGCCTTTGGCTTCAAACCCTACGGCATCAATAACACTGTCCACGCCTCGATGCCCTGCCGTCTGCTCAATGATAAATTCTGCGGCATCCACTTTATCAAAATTCACAGGAATTGCCCCATAGGTTTCTTGGGCGTATTGCAAGCGATAGTCGTTGTGATCCACCATAAAAATTTGGCTTGCTCCAAGCATTTTTGCACAGGCCGCTGATAGCAGACCAACCGGCCCTGCTCCACAAATCGCTACACTTGAGCCTTTTTTGACCTCGGCATTGATAACCGCTTGCCAAGCCGTGGGCAAAATATCGGATAAAAACAATACTTTTTCATCTGACAGTGAGCCTGGTACTTTAAAAGGGCCAAAATTGGCTTTTGGTACTCGCACGTACTCAGCTTGACCGCCTGCAACGCCGCCATACATATGACTAAAGCCAAATAACGCGGCAGGTGGTGGGATTTGTTTTTTGTTGAGCGCTGCCCCTGGGTCGGGGTTGGTGGTTTCACAGGCGGCCATTAAATCGTTTTGGCAAAAAAAGCATTGACCGCAAGCAATAACAAAGGGGATAACCACACGATCGCCTTTTTTGACGGCGGTGACTTCTGGGCCGACTTCCTCGACAATCCCCATAAACTCATGCCCAAAGATATCACCTTCTTTCACCGCAGGGAATTTACCGCGATACAGGTGCAAATCTGAGCCACAAATAGCGGTGGCAGTGACTTTTAAAATGACATCATCTTTGGCTTCAAGTTTGGGCTCAGGGACGTTATCAACCCGAACATCTTTGGCACCATGATAAGTTAATGCGCGCATAAAGGTTACCTTTTTTTAAAGAAGTTACCCTACCATCATAAAATAGCCTGCCGCCCAAAATGTCGTTGTTTTACGCTGGTCTTGTTATCGTTTTGCTAATTGAACCGTCTTTAGGTTGTCGCAGATAGTTTCATATGACCTTACGCCATAAAATGCGTTAAGCCAGCTTGGCTTGATGGAGTGGATAACGCTAGTTTTTGGCGAGAATTTTGCTTAGATATACTGTTTTTTATTTTTTATTGATTTTTATTTAAATTTTATTAATAAAATTTGAAGAACTGCGCTTTTTTGCATATATTTTTGCATATACCTGTCCATTTGCGACAAAAAAAGCGGCAATTGTTTTGCGCCAAAGCTATACTAGTCAAAGGTTTTAAGGTAAGGCATACGGCATTTTGCGGTATTTTTATCCGTTAATGGATTGTTAAATTTTAGGTATTTTAGATAGGCTAGGTTTTTTATGACTGCAACTCAACAACGGGCAGAGCTACAACGCCGTATTTGGCAAATCGCCAATGATGTGCGAGGTTCAATAGATGGGTGGGATTTTAAACAATACGTTCTAGGCGCGTTGTTTTATCGTTTTATCAGCGAGAATTTTGCCAATTATATTGAAGGGGGTGATGAGGGTGTCAATTATGCGATGTTTGATGACGATAACCCGATTTTAGCCAATATTAAAGATGATGCTATCAAAACCAAAGGCTATTTTATCTATCCCAGTCAGCTGTTTAGCAATGTCGCCAAAAATGCCAGCACCAATGCCAATTTAAACACCGATTTGGCCAATATTTTTTCAGCCATCGAGTCATCGGCGTTGGGCTATCCATCCGAGCCAGATATTAAGGGGTTATTTGGCGATTTTGACACCACCAGCAGCCGCTTGGGCAATACGGTTGCCGATAAGAACAAACGCCTTGCTGCTGTGCTAAAAGGGGTAGAAGAGCTAGATTTTGGTGATTTTGAAGACAACCAAATTGACCTGTTCGGCGATGCTTATGAATTTTTGATTTCTAACTATGCGGCCAACGCAGGCAAATCAGGCGGTGAATTTTTTACCCCTCAGCATGTGTCTAAATTGATTGCTCAGTTGGCATTGCACGGGCAAGCAAGCGTCAATAAGATTTATGACCCTGCGGCAGGTTCTGGTTCGCTCTTGCTACAAGCCAAAAAACAGTTTGACGCGCACATCATTGAAGATGGATTTTTTGGGCAAGAAATCAATCACACCACGTATAACTTGGCGCGTATGAACATGTTTTTGCACAACATCAATTACGACAAGTTTAATATCATGCTTGGCGATACGCTGCTTGAGCCGCATTTTGGTGATGACAAACCGTTTGACGCGATTGTGTCCAATCCGCCTTATTCGGTCAAATGGGTGGGGGGCGATGACCCAACGCTGATTAATGATGAACGCTTTGCCCCTGCAGGTGTGCTTGCGCCCAAGTCAAAGGCGGATTTTGCTTTTATCCTCCACGCGTTGGCGTATTTGTCGAGCAGGGGACGGGCGGCGATTGTGTCGTTCCCTGGTATTTTTTACCGTGGTGGGGCTGAGCAAAAAATCCGTCAATATTTGGTGGATAATAACTTTGTTGAAACGGTGATTGCCCTTGCGCCCAATTTATTTTTTGGTACGTCGATTGCGGTCAATATTTTGGTTTTGTCCAAGCATAAGACTGACACCCAAACCCAGTTTATTGACGCAAGCAAGCTGTTTAAAAAAGAAACCAACACCAACACGCTAACCGATGAACATGTAGCGCAAATCATCGAGGTGTTTGCCAGTAAAGCAGATGTGCCCTATTTTGCCAAATCGGTAGCAAATAGCCACATTGCCGACAATGGCTATAATTTGGCGGTAAGTAGCTATGTGGAAGCGGAAGATACCCGTGAGGTTATCAATATTGATGAGCTCAATGCCGAGATTAAAAAGACGGTGGCAAATATTGATAGGTTACGTGCTGAGATTGATGCGATTGTAGCGGAGATTGAGGCATGAGCAAGGAATACGCATTTTTTATTTATTTATTAGAGCGTTATGCGGATATTGATCGAATGATGTCGGAGGCAGGGGCATGAGTGCGATTTTGGATAAGTTGTTAAAAGGGCAAAAGGTTGAGTGGCTACCGTTAAATGAAATTGTTTTACCAACAAAAAATATAAAATGGAAAGATGTAGATTCAATTTATCAATATGAGACCTTTGCACAAACCAGCGACCGTCTCTCGACACCAATTTCAAACTCAACTAAAAACTGGAATTGGTGTTAAAGAAGTGAAGAAAGTCACCGAATTGGCATAAAAGCCTCCTAAATTGCCGTAAATTAACGTCTATTGGCTAGTTTTACCAACCGATAGACACAATAACCCTAAGCGACCCCATATTTTCGCTTCAAGCCTAGGGCAGTTTTTAAATTATGCACTATGCTAGCAAGCAAAGTACTGGTATGAAATTGCATTAACCCAAGGTGACGAGCCTTATT
>NZ_JCADBW010000028.1:0-25252 GCF_059264685.1 Faucicola sp. SE7633
TTAAAACCAGCCAATTTAACAGTAAAAAAGGCAAACTAGCCAAGTCGGTTTACGATGCAGGTTGGTTTGAACTGAAACGACAACTGACCTACAAATGCGAGCACGCAGGTTGCCGTTTTGAAATCGTAAATGAACGATACACTACCCAAACTTGCTCGTGCTGTGGCGATATGTCCAGTAGTCCGAAAGGTAGAGCAGGTTTGCGAATAAGAGAATGGACTTGTGCAAAGTGTGGCACATGGCATGATAGAGATATCAATGCCAGTCGGAACATTCTTGCGGTCGGGCTTGACCGTCTGGGAGCAGGAATCCCCTCACTTTAGGGAGGGGAGGAAGTCAACATCTATCGCCATGCCTGCCAAGCATTTTATGCCCACGGACTGCGCGCCGCGCCCAACGCTTGCCAAAACGCTGGCAGGGTGTATGGCGGTGTTGCTGGTGTTTTTTGTCACCCAACTACTGACAACGACATGGCTGGCAGGTTGGCTACTGCCCATGCTACGCGGCGCAGACTGGCGCGCGCAACTGGCAACTGGCGCACAAAGCGGCACGGTGATTGCAGCAAGCGTCATCATGACGTTACCGATTTTGGCCGCTGTATTGGCGGGGCTGTGTCGGCTGCGTGGTGAGAAAATCGCAAACAGTTTGGCACTGGCTATCCCCCCATCGCGGCACGTGTTTGACTGGCGGTGGTGGCTGGGTTTTGGCGCGTTGTTGCTCGCGCTAAATGTTGTGTTAGAGTGTCTTGGGCGTTGGCTGCAGCGTGAGCCGATGGCGTTTATGGATGATTTGGCCGCCAGTGCGCAGCCGTTTTGGTGGTTGGTGGTGGCGATGGTCATTGCCGCACCGATTTATGAAGAATTGGTGTTTCGCGGCTTTATGTGGACGGCACTGGCACAAAGTCAGTGCCAAGGACGCAGGGTGGGCGCGTGGGGCGCAAGTATCATCACCAGTGTGATTTTTGCGCTAATCCACGTGCAGTACGGCGCGGTTGAGATGCTGGGGATTGTCGCCTTGGGTATGTTGTTTGCCGCGGCACGGGCAAAAACAGGCGCGTTGTATCTGCCGATTTTTTTGCACATAACCAACAACGGCTTGGCGATGGCGCAGTATATTTGGGGCTAAAGCCGTCTATTGCACAGATGGTGGTTAGCGCACATCATTTTGCCGCAATACCGCCTCACCTGCGTGCTGAATTTGGCTTAGCGTCAAAGATTTTTGCCCGCTCAAGGCTTGCCGCCACTTACGCGCGCCTGCCAAACCCTGAAACAGCCCCAAACCGTGGCGCACAATCAACGTCAGCGGCATACCACGGCGTTCACAATCCGCCAAAAATTCCAGCCAACCATAAAATACCTCGGTGCGCGTTGGCGGCGTTTTGCCCCACAAGGTTTGCGCTTGCGCCAAAATATACGGGTTGTGGTACGCCTCGCGCCCAATCATCACACCATCGACATGCTTTAAATGCTCACCCATCGCGTCTAACGTTGTGATACCGCCATTGATTTCAACCAACAGTTCGGGAAATTCGCGCTTGAGTCGATACACCTCATCATAGCGCAAAGGCGGAATCTCGCGGTTTTGCTTGGGGCTTAGACCCTGTAGCCATGCAATGCGCGCGTGTACGATAACATGGCGACAACCTGCCGCCGCCACCTCGCCGACAAAATCGCACATAAAGTCATAGCTATCAAATTCATCAATGCCAATACGGTGCTTGACGGTGACAGGCACATCCACCGCCGCTTGCATCGCCGCCACCATCTGCCCAACGCGCTTGGGGTGTGCCATCAGACACGCACCGATTTCATAATGCTGCACGCGGTCAGACGGACAGCCGACGTTCAAATTGATTTCATCAAAACCTGCCGCCGCGCCCAGCCGCGCACACCTTGCCAACGCCGCAGGATCAGAGCCGCCAAGCTGCAACACCACAGGGTGCGTGCGCTCATACAGCCGCAATAAATGCGCCGTATCGCCGTTTAAAATTGCCGACGTGCTGATCATCTCGCTATAGACATACACATCTGGGTTACACAGCCGCGCCAAATACAGATATTCAGGCAGCGTCCAGTCAATCATCGGCGCAGTGGATAAGCGTTTGTTTTCTAACATATTTTAAAAAATTAAAAAGTCGCCTGTTTGCTGAGCGTTGGGTTGTCTTCCATGCGGTATAGCCCATGCAGATTGTCTAGCATCATGCCGACCATCACGCCAATAATACCGACAAACGTCAAATACAGCAGCGGCGCAAAATGTAGCTGCTGGGTAAAATAATTCACCAGCAGCGTTGTCAGTCCGCCCACCAACGCAAACGCCATATTATAGCAAAATGCTACGCCACTTAGGCGCACTTGGGCAGGAAACAGCCGCACACACACACTGGGCACAATGCCAATCAGCCCCACACAAAACCCAAGCAGCGCGTAGGCAATCAGCATCAATTCAGGATACAGCTGCAGCACCGCAAAAAACGTTAAACTACTGATAATCAACATAAAACTGGCAATGGCAAACACGCGCCCTGTATTAAAACGGTCGGCATAGTAGCCAAACACCACCGAGCCCAACGCCGCAAACAACGCCGCCACCCCGTTAGCAATCCACATCAGCGCATCATCCATATCAAAATAATTAATCGCCAATGATGGCATCAGCATCAAAACCGTGACATACAAACTCGACACAATCAGCGACAGCGCGCAGCTAACACCAATGCCATAACGCTGATGGCGCAAAGCTTGCCGTAGGGGCTGATGCGCCGCGGTGCTTGCCGACGGGTCTTGTGTTTGACTGTGCCGCCATTGCAGCCACAACGGTGTTTCGGTCAAATGATAACGCAGTGCCATCGCCGCCAACGTACCAATCGCCCCAACAATAAACGGCACGCGCCAACCAACCGTCATCATCTGCAGCGGCGTTAGCATGGATGCCAGTAGCCAGCTCATCACATTCGCCAGCAGCGCACTGGCGATAAACATCGCCATCAGCCAGCCGCACATCGCGCCCAAATGCCAGCGCGGCATATGCTCTGCCAAATACACCCACAGCGTTGGCACTTCTGCCCCCATACCAACACCCTGTACAAAACGCAGTGCCACCAACAGCACCAAGGCCAACAGGCCGCATTGGTGATACGTCGGCAAGCAGCCAATCAGCAGCGTAGACACCGACATCAGTAGCAGTGACAACAGCATAATGGGTTTGCGCCCAATGCGGTCACCCAAACCACCGAGCCAAATCCCACCAAGCGGACGCGACGCATAACCCACCATCAGCATCACCAAAAATGCCCATTGCTGCCACGCCGTAGGCATGGTGTCGGGCAAGAATGCGCTGGTGATGGCATCGTTAAAATAAAAATACAGCGTAAAATCAAAGGCGGTGAAAAATGCCCCAAACGCAATCACTTTAACCAAGGTTTTTTCAGTCGCGTTAAGTTCGCGCAGTTCCTCACAGCTACCTTGAAAATACGGCATCGCACCACCCATATCAAACGCCAACGCGGGTGTTTCAACATGAAACACACCACAAAACAAACGTTTAGCCAACTAAGCCCAACAAAACAGCTTAATATATAAGAACGCTGTGTAAATTTTGCCAGTTTAATGTTGATTTTTGTAAGTCGCGCGCACAGCGCATCACAACAGCCATTCTATCGGCAAATACGTGGCGATTTTAAGCAACTCTTGTACCACAGGCTTGCGGTAGGGCTCGCGCGTTGTGTCATGCTCAGCACCCTCATCCAAACTCTGCCACACAATCCGCCCGTCTTTATTCAGTACCAGCCGATAACTGTTGGACAAATTGATATCATCCAACGCGCGATGAAACTCACGCGCCAACGCCGCGTCATACACCACCACGCCAAGCTCGGTATTGATATTGGCAGAACGTGGGTCAAGGTTGTACGAACCGATAAACACCAAGCGTTCATCAACGGCAAACGCCTTGCTGTGCAAACTGGTGTTGGCAGGGTGCGCGCGCTGGGTGAAGCGGTGATTGGCTCGGTGCGTCTTGGCGGTTGGGTTTAAGTCAGCGGTTGGCTTGAGCTCATACAAACGCACCCCACCGCGCAGCAGCGGCTCACGGTGCTTGCTGTAGCCTGCCTGCACAATCGGCACATCGGTTGCCGATAGCGCGTTGGTCAAGACGCGCACATCAACACCGCGCTGCGCCAGTTGTGTCAGCGTTGTCACGCCGCGGCGCGTCGGCACAAAGTAAGACGACACCAAGCTCAAACGCTGTTGCGGTACGCCAATCACCTCGGTTAAGCGATGCACAAGGCGTTGGTCTTTGTGGTCTTGCTTTAGTAGCTTGGCGGCAGGGTCGGCAAATACGGCCACAGCTGCCCACCGCCACGGATTTTTGCCAAAAATTTGTTGCTGCAAGCGGTGGTCGGCTTTGGGTAGGTTTGGCGATGGATGCGGCAGGCGAAGCTCTGCCAACAGGCGGGCCTGCGCGTGTGGGTCAGGCTTGACCAAGCGCGTGATATCAAACGCAAGCGGACTGTCCCAATACGCAGCAAAACTGTCCTCAATTTGCTGCGCGGCTATGCCTGCCAAAGCAATGTCTAAGTCGGCAAACGCCGTCGCGCTGTCTTGCGTGAGGTATTCGTCACCGATATTGCGCCCACCGATGATAGAAACCGTGCCGTCAAACGTCATGCTTTTGTTGTGCATACGGCGATGATAACGCGGCGCACCTAAGACAAAATTCAACGATTTGACACCGCGCAACGGTTTGGGATTTATGAGGCGCACGGTGATATTTGGCTGGGCATCTAAGGCAAATAAAAGCTGGTCAAGCTCGCTGTCGGTGTTTAAATCATCCAGCAGCAGCCGCACCTGCACACCACGCCGCGCCGCTGCTAATACGTCGCGTAGCATCTGCCTGCCCGATGCATCGTGGTGCCAAATGTAATATTGCATGTCGATGGACTGGCGCGCCTGTTGGCTCAATAGCCGCCGCGCACCGTAGGCTTCACCACTGGTGGTAAGCACATGATAGCCCGATAAGCGTTTGGGGTCGGGGTTGGTGGTCAGGTCAAATAAGGCAGACGGTCGGCTGGTTTGACTGGTTTGGGCGTGTACAGCGGCTGGGTGTATTGGGGCAGACGTTGGCGCAATGGCTGTCTTGGGCGGCTGGTCGGGCAGCAGGGCAAGGCTTAGGCTTTGACAGCCTGTGATTTGACAGCTTATGCTTATGATAAGCAGGCTTGCCAAACACGCCGCCCACAAACGCTGCGTGTTTGGTGTTGATTTTGCATGGTGGTTTGCCCAACGTTTGCCGATTGTTTTGCCCAATTCAAGCTTGCCCCTGTGCTGCTCACAAGCGCATTAGCATACACCATCACTTGCATTTAAGCAGCAAATTTGCCACACTAGTTTTTAGCATTTTTTACCATTGGTACAAATATCCATGACACCACACCCTACCGACCACAAACCCGAACCCGTGATTGATGCAAATTGGCGCGATGATGCGCTGGATTTGGCACAAGGCTATGCCGATGCCACCATCGGTGTGCGCGCAGGCTATCATCGCACCGATGAAGGCGAACACAGTGAGGCGATGTTTACCACCAGCTCATTTGTCTATCAAAGTGCCGCCGATGCCGCCGCGCATTTTGATGGCAGCAAAAAGGGCAACCTCTATGCGCGCTTTACCAACCCAACCGTGCGTGCGTTTGAGCGGCGTTTGGCAGCGTTGGAGCAAGGCGAGCGCGCTGTTGCCACCGCCACGGGCATGGGCGCGATTTTGGTCATGTGTCTGGCGTACCTGAAGGCAGGTGACCACTTGCTGGCTGCCAAACAGTTGTTTGGTAGTTCCATCACGTTGTTTAATACCTATTTGACGCAATACGGGATTGAAGTCAGTTACGCTGATATCAGTGATTTGGCCGCGTGGCAAGCCGAAATTCGTCCCAACACCAAGTTATTGTACGTTGAAAGCCCAAGCAATCCGTTGGCGCAAATCGCCGATATCCCTGCATTGGCAGACTTGGCGCACCAAAATGACGCGCTGTTGGTGGTCGATAGCTGTTTTGCCACACCGATTTTGCAAAAACCGCTGACGCTGGGCGCGGATATTGTCATTCACTCTGCCACCAAATACATCGACGGACAAGGGCGCGTATTGGGCGGTGCGTTGGTGGGTAGCCATGCATTGCTTGAGGCGGCGTTTAATGTCGTGCGCACCGCAGGGGTGAGCCTGAGCCCATTTAATGCGTGGGTGCTGCTCAAAGGGCTAGAGACGCTTGGGCTGCGGATGCGCGCGCACTGCCACAATGCCAACCGCGTGGCGATGTTTTTAAGCGGGCATCCTAAGGTTGAGCGCGTGCACTTCTCGGGCTTGCCTGACCACCCAAATCATGAGCTTGCCAAACGCCAGCATGACCAAACTGGCGCGGATGAGATGGGCAATTTTGGCGCGATTGTTGGTTTTGAAGTGGTAGGTGGCAAAGATGCGGCGTGGCAGGTCATTGACAGCACGCGCATGATTTCTATCACCAATAATTTGGGTGATGCCAAATCGACCATCACGCACCCTGCGACAACAACGCATTTTCGCATGACCCCCGAAGCACGCGCGGCAGGCGGCATTCGTGATGGCTTGATTCGTTTGTCGGTTGGGCTTGAGGATGCTGACGATATCATCAATGACCTAAAACGCGGTTTGAATGCGCTTTAATATTAAGCGTTAAATCCATTAAGCCTTAAAGACGTGCTGAAGCAAAAGCGGTACAACCGCACCTGCTTTGCCTGCCAAGACGATATCAACGGCGGGTGTTTGTGTCGGTGTGGGGTTGATTTCAATCACCGTCGCGCTGTGGTGTTTGGCCATATCAATCAAACCTGCGGCAGGATAGACCACGCTTGATGTGCCGATGCTGACCAGCACGTCACAGGTTTGGCAAGCGCGTTCGGCACATTGCCATGCCGCAGGCGGTAGCATTTCACCAAACCATACGATATCAGGGCGCAGCGCACCACCACAATGTGGGCAAGCGGTTGATGTGGCCACGTGCGTTTGCGCCTGCGCTGACGGCTCAAACGCCCTGCCACAATCTTGACACCGATCGCGCGCCAACGTGCCATGTAGCTTGCTGACCTTTGCGCCTGCTGCCTCATGTAGGCTATCAACGTTTTGGGTCAGTAGGCTTACAGTTTGGCCTGCCGCTTGGGCTTGCCGTTGCCATTGAGCTAACGCGTGGTGGGCGGCATTGGGCTGTTTGTCGGCAATTTGCTCGCGCCACCAATTATGCCAGCGCAGCACCACGTCAGGCTCGCGCGCAAACGCAGTGCGACTGACCAAGTATTCGGGTTGGTACTGCTGCCATAGCCCCGTCAAGCGGTCACGAAACGTCGGAATACCGCTTTCTGCCGATACGCCTGCGCCTGTTAGCACGGCAATGTGGTTGGCGCAGCGCAGCGCGTGGACAGCGGCAGCAAATTCGGTGGTATCATTAAACCCAAGGGCAGTTTGCATACGCGTTTCACCGTTTAGAAGGCTTGCAATCAACACACAGCTTAGCAAGATTGCCGGTATTTAACAACCGTCACCCCTGCCGCCCAATGGACAGCATGCGGCAAAATTCGTTACAATGTGTGATGAATTGGGCGTATTTTTAGCCAACACTCTAAGCCATAAGGATTGACCTATGAACCTACAAGCCTTGATGCAACAAGCACAAATGATGCAAAAACAAGTCGAAACCAACGTTGAAAACGCCAAGAAAAAACTGGCAGAACAAGAAGTCCACGCCGAAGCAGGCAACGGCTTGGTTAAGGTTACCATGAATGGTCGCCACGTGGTCAAACGGATCAACATCGACCCAAGCTTGCTGGCAGACGAACCCGACATGATTGAAGATTTGATTGCCGCTGCCATCAATGACGCGGTACGCCAAGCTGACGCGCTGCACGAGCAAGCCATGGCAGGCGCGACCAACGGCATGGGCTTGCCACCGGGTATGGCAAACTTATTCTAAGGCGCAAACTGATTTTAAGGCATGGTTTTGGGCAAAAGCGTTTGAATTTGCCGTGTCAATAACTTGCGTTTATACCGCCTAAGCCCCATCTATAGCGGACTGTAGATAATTTTTTGAATAAGGCTTTGGTGTGCGTGCTATGCTTACCCCAAAATTTGATACCTTGGTGCAACAGCTAAAAATCCTACCAGGTGTGGGCAACAAAACCGCCCAACGTATGGCATTGCACCTTTTGACGCACAAACGCGCGCAGGGCATGGCGCTAGCAGACGCGCTGATGGTTGCCATGAGCCAAATCAAGCAGTGTCAGCGTTGTCGCGGATTATCCGACGATGAGATATGCCCTGTATGTGCCGATCCACGGCGCAGTGACAGCATGTTGTGTATTGTCGAAACCGCCGCTGATATGATGGCGATTGAGCAAACGGCAAATTTTAACGGCAAGTATTTTGTTTTGGGCGGGCATTTGTCGCCGATGGACGGCATAGGCGCAGAGCAACTGGGCTTAGATGATTTGGTGGCGTTGCTGCGCCATCAGCACGACAGCGGTGAGCCTGTGCAAGAGGTGATTTTGGCAACCAGTACGACGGTTGAAGGGCAGACCACAGCACATTTTGTCAGTGAGGTGGTCAAACCATATGTTTTACGCATTACGCGTATTGCCCAAGGCATTCCGATGGGCGGTGAGCTTGGCTATCTTGACGCGATGACACTGGGGCAAGCCTTACAAAATCGCGCCAGTTGGTGAGTTTGGTAGGGTATGTGGTGTTTGCCGCTGTTTTAGCCGTTTGATGTTTAGCTGTTTCATATAAACGGTAAAGCAGTCGCCTTCACGGATAGCACCCAGTCATTAAGTCATTCACAGCAGCCAAAGGCAGCGCGCCCAATAACCGCCTCAGCGTGCCGAGTTTTAGCCATTTTTTTAACCCACTAAGCCTTGTAGACCATGCCAACCAATCACGCCCAAACTTCAGCCGTACGAAGCCCACTGACGGACGCGCAGCGTCGGCAGCTGACCGATTTGCCAACCTACTGGATAACCACACAAGAGCAATTGTTTGATTTGCTGGATGAAATCGACACCTGTAAGCGAATTGCGTTGGATACCGAATTCATCAAACGTGACACGTTTTATCCAATTTTGGCGTTGGTGCAGGTCAATACGGGTAAGGGCGTGTATTTGCTGGATGTGCCCAAGCTATACATGGACGAATTTTGGGAAGTTATCCGCGATGTGCCAACGCTGGTGCTACATGCGTGTGGCGAGGATTTGGGCATTTATTATTTGTTGTCCAAATTGCCGCCGCTGACGAATGTCTTTGATAGCCAAATTGCGCTGGGTTTTTTGGTCGGTGAAGGCGCGTGGGGCTATCAGCGCGCGTTGGCGGACGTGCTTGGTATTCATGTCGATAAAGGCGAAAGCCAGTCCGACTGGCTACAGCGTCCTTTGACCTTTGAGCAAGAGCAGTACGCGGCAGATGATGTGCGCTATCTGCTGGCACTGCACGATGCCATCGCCGAGCAGCTAGCGGCGCGCGGGCTGCTGGATTATGCGCGCGAGGATTGCCAAAGCTACGCGCGTGAGGTGTACGACAACATCAACACCGCCGATGATGCGCTGTATCTGTCGGTGGCGGATTTTCGTGACACGCCGCAGCAGTTGGCGCTGCTGCGCGCGCTGTGTGAATGGCGTGAACAGCTGGCGCGTTCGCTCAATCGTCCGCGCACGTTTATATTGCGCCCACAGACGCTGCGTGAAATCGTCGATAAACCGCCGCACAGTATCAAGCAATTGAGCTTTACCAGTATCAAGCCAAACGTGATTCGCCAGTACGGGCAAGAGATTTTGGCGTTGGTGGCTGAGGTACGCCAAACTGACCCGACAAGCTACCCTGCAACGTTGCCGCCACCGTACCGTAACCTAAGCAATAGCGTGCAAAAAGCCATCAGCCACGCCACACGCGAGCAGGCCGCCAAACTGGGCATGGATGATTCGGTTTTGATGCGTAAAAAATGGCTTAGCGAACTGTACGCGCAAGTGTTGGCAAGCCAAACGGCGCAAGCGGGTGTAGAGCCCCCCACAACCGACGCAGCCTCAGCGCATCTGTCGCCATGGCTGAGTGGCTGGCGGCAGGATTGGACGCTTGTGACCTTGGTGCCGATACTGCAAGCAGCCGTTGGGCAAGCGGCTGATGTGGCAGCCGATAGCAGCCCATCAATAGCCGATTAAGCCATGCTTCATGTAAAAAACAAAAAAACCGCCCAAAACCATTGAGCGGTTTTTTTTGTCACATCCTATCTTACTCAGCGATTTCACCGTTTTCATAACTTGCCACATCAGGGCAGCTACACACCAAGTTTTTGTCGCCATACACATCATCAACGCGGCTGACACTTGGCCAAAACTTGTGCGCGCGCACGAATGGCAACGGGTACGCGGCTTCATCGCGGCTATAAGCGTGTGACCATTCACCTGCGATGACTTCAGCGGTGTGCGGCGCATTGACCAGTGGGTTGTCATCGGCTGGCCATTCACCTGCCGCCACGCGCTCAGCTTCGCGTTTGATTTGCACCAACGCGGCGATAAAGCGGTCAAGCTCGGCTTTGTCCTCGGACTCGGTGGGCTCAATCATCAGTGTGCCTGCCACAGGAAATGACATCGTCGGCGCATGAAAACCGTAATCCATCAAACGCTTGGCGATATCGACCTCGGTGATACCTGTTTCGGCTTTAAGCGGACGAATATCAATGATGCATTCATGCGCCACGCGGTGGTTATTGCCTGTGTACAAAATCGGGTAGTGCGCGGCAAGCTGACTTGCCACATAGTTGGCATTGAGCAGTGCCGCCTCGGTGGCACGGCGCAGCCCATCCCGACCCATCAGGGTGATATACATCCAAGAAATTGGCAAAATACTGGCAGAGCCAAACGGCGCAGCAGACACTGCCGTCATACCTGCTTGCGCGCTGGGGACAGGTGCAACGCTGTGATTGGGTATAAACGGTGCAAGGTGCGCTTTTAGCCCAATCGGTCCCATACCAGGGCCGCCACCACCGTGCGGAATACAAAAGGTTTTGTGCAAGTTCATGTGTAGCACATCTGCGCCCACCTCGGCAGGTTGCATCATCGCCACCTGCGCGTTCATGTTCGCGCCATCCATGTACACTTGCCCACCGTGTTGGTGAATCAACGCACAGATATCACGAATGCCTGCCTCAAACACACCGTGCGTCGACGGGTAAGTAATCATCAACGCGCCCAAGTTGTCGCTGTGCTGCTCGGCTTTGGCAGTCAAATCAGCGATATCGACGTTACCTTGTTCATCGGTTGCAACCACCACCACCTGCATGCCCATCATTTGTGCGGTGGCAGGGTTAGTGCCGTGCGCAGAACGCGGAATCAAGCAAATATTGCGGTTGGCTTGTCCCAAGCTTTCATGATAACGGCGGATTGCCAACAGCCCTGCGTATTCGCCTGACGCGCCTGAGTTGGGCTGCATCGAAATCGCGTCAAACCCCGTGATGGCCTTGAGCTGCGCCTCAAGCCCTGCAATCATCTGTAAATACCCACCGACTTGGTCACGCGGTGCAAACGGGTGGACATTGGCAAATTCATGCCACGTAATTGGCAACATCTCGCTGGTGGCATTAAGCTTCATTGTGCAGCTACCCAGCGAAATCATGCTGCGGTTCATCGCCAAATCTTTGTCCTCAAGCTGTTTGAGGTAGCGTAGCATTTGGTGCTCGGTGTGGTGACGGTTAAACACAGGATGGCTTAAAATCGCATCGTTGCGTAGCAGGGTATCGGGCAATGACATCGTCAATGCGTCGGGCAAATCCGCCGCCGCGCCAAATAATTGCGTTAAAATAGCGAAATCGTGCGCGTCACTGATCTCACTAAATGCCACCGCAATATGACTATCATCGACCTTGCGCAAATTAAAACCAACGTTGAGCGCATTTTGATAAATCTGCTCGGTTTGCCCGTCAGTATGCACCAACACCGTATCAAAAAACGTTTGGTGCACCACGCTAAGCCCTGCGTTTTGCAAGGCTTGGGCAAATGCCGTTGCCAACCCATGGATGCGTGTCGCAATACGGCGCACACCAATCGCGCCGTGATACACAGCGTACATACCCGCCAAATTTGCCAGCAGCACCTGCGACGTGCAGATATTAGAATTGGCTTTTTCACGGCGAATGTGCTGCTCACGGGTCTGTAATGCCATGCGCAAGGCAGGTTTGCCGTTGGCATCTATCGACACACCGATGATGCGCCCTGGGGCAGAGCGTTTTGCCGCATCTTTAAAGGCAAAATATGCCGCGTGAGGCCCGCCAAAACCCATCGGCACGCCAAAGCGTTGGGTATTGCCCAAGGCGACATCCGCCCCCATCTGGGCAGGCGATTTAAGCAAGACCAAGCTCATGACATCCGCCGCGACAATCGCCAACGCGCCGTTGTCTTTGACTTGCGTGATGATATCGGTCAAATCAACCACATCACCGTCACGCCCAACGTACTGAAAAATCGCACCAAAAAATTCACCGTTTGCCGCCGTGTCAAAATCACCCACGACCACATCCCAACCAAAATATTTGGCACGGGTACGAATCACATCAAGCGTCTGTGGCAAAATACGCGCATCGACAAAAAATTGTTTGGATTTTGACTTACTGAGGCGTTTTGCCATCGCCATCGCTTCTGCGGCGGCGGTAGCCTCATCCAGCAGAGACGCACCTGCCAAGTCTAGTCCTGTCAAGTCGATACACATTTGCTGAAAGTTTAATAATGCCTCAAGTCGCCCTTGTGCAATCTCGGCTTGGTAAGGTGTGTACGCGGTGTACCAACCGGGATTTTCTAGGACATTGCGCTGGATGACCGCAGGCAAGCGTGTGGGGTAGTAGCCCAAACCGATATAGCTTTTATTGACCTTGATTTTGTCGGCAAGCGCGCGCAATTTTGCCAACGCTTCATGCTCAGGTACGCTCAATGGCAAATCAAGCGCACGGTTTAGCCGTACCGCTTCAGGTACAGTTTGGGCGATAAAATCCGCCATACTATCTGCGCCAACCGCCGCCAACATCGCTTGTTGCGCGTGTGCGTCAATGCCCACATGCCGCGCGACAAACTCGCTGTGATTAAACACGTCGGCAAACGTCGTCCATTGCGTTTGCTGTGCTGTTTTTGCCATTGCTTGCTCTCCCATACCAACACTCACCAGCCCAATGGGCTGTTTTGACAGGCGTAACCACCGCCTTTTACAAACAAATTTGCCAAGCCACCGCGCTCAATCACTCAAGCCGCTGACTTGGCAAATTGCGTCACTGAAACTTAAACAGTTACGACAAAGCGTTCGCGCTCAAAGCGATATTGCTCGCTATAAATGCCATCATCGGCGCGTTCCCCTGCACCGATTACCATGCAAATGTATTGATGCTCATTTAAGCCCAAGACTTTGCTCAGCTGTTCTTCATCAAAACCACCCATTGGGCAGCTATCAAAACCATACGCGCGCAATGCCAACATCAGGTTTTCAGCGGCCAGTGCCGTGCTAATAAGCGCCCAGTTTTTGACATCCGCTTCGGTATAATACGGATCTACGGCCGCACCTTTGACTTGGCGTTGCACTTGGATTGCCGCCCATTTGACAGGCGATAGCACATTGAGTGACCCACGGGTAAACGCAAACGGCATAAGCTTACCATAATACGTTTTGACCGCTTTTGGTACAGGCTTTGATGGGTAATAGGTGATATTGTCTTTGGCGTTTTGCTGCCATGTATCACCGCGCCCCACACAGACGATTAAGCGATTGGCAGTTTTTGCCGCGTTTTGGCTCATGCAGCACTTCACCACCGCATCACGCATGGATGGCGAGTCAATAACAAAAAATTGCCACGGCTGTAGGTTGCTGGAATTGGGTGCGAGCATGGCGATATCCAAACACGCATGTAACACTTCATCACTAATCGGGGTGTCGGTAAAACGGCGCACCGAACGGCGTGAGCGTACCACATCGCCAAACGTCGATTCGGCAAACACCTTGGCAGGGTCAAACGTACTCATGTTGTTGTTCCGTTTTAAAATAAAAAATGAAAGTGGGCAAAGGCTCACAGGCTATTTTGACTGTCAGCCATCTTGGCTACAAGCTATCTTGATAATCATCCGCGTCCATCAAGCCGTCATAATCATCGGCGTTTTCAGGACGGATTTTAAAGAACCAACCATCGCCATACGGGTCGCTGTTGATGGTTTCAGGCGCGTCAATCAGCGCGCTGTTGATTTCGATGATTTCACCTGCGATGGGCGCGTACACGTCAGACGCGGCTTTGACCGACTCAACCACGGCGATTTCGTCATCGGCTTCAACGGTTGCGCCGACTTCGGGTAGCTCAACATACACGATATCACCCAACAGGTCTTGCGCGTGGTCGGTGATACCCACCGTTAGCGTGCCGTCAGCTTCTTGGCGTAGCCATTCATGGCTGGCGACGTATTTTAAATCTGCTGGAATTTGGCTCATATCCCTATTTCCCAGTATTTTTAACAATATTTTATTTCATTAAAAATGGTTATTAAAAATATGGTCGATAAAGTTACCGACCATATAGTGTTGGCTGCTACCCATCAATCATGACGCATCAATCGGCAACAAAGCGAGTAGAACATTATTGGCTGCAAGCAAAGTTAAATTGCTGGCCTTGGGTGACCACGTTCAACAACGCTGATGAACCATCAACAGTCCATGTGTAAACGGTGCTAGCATCGCGGTTAGCCAATTGATAACGGTTGCCGCCCACGGTATTTGGGTCTTGTTTTAGCAACATGGCCGCGTCGTTCAACGTTAGCATCGGTGCAGTGATTTTTAGGTTCGCTGAGCCGTTGTTCAAGCCGTTGGTACGGGTGTTTTGGTTGTAAAACGCTGTAACTTGTGCGTTGTTGTCGCAGCGGTAAGTCACTGAGCTGTCTTGAACAGCTTGGATTTGGGCTGGGCTAGGTTGTGCCACGTTGGTTGAGGTACATGCGCCCAATACGGCAACCATGGGAACAAGAGCAAGTAGCTTTTTCATAACTATTCCTTCCTTTATCAATAATAGGGGTAAAAACACTTACCCAAAAAATGTCCAACATTGGCAAGAAGTTTAGGTAACCCAGACGCGCCATAGCCGCCTGTATCTTACCAGCGTCGGTGTATCCAGTGATGTTTAAACGCAATCGCTAAACCGCGTCCGCATAAACTGGCTAATGCCCATCATAGCATTAGCAAGCCCACACACGCTAGCTTATGCGAATTGTTTTTTGCCATTTCTCACAAAAGGTAACGAAATGATACGAACGGCGGTGGGTTTGCCGCGTAAGTCCACATGGGCTTGTGTATCAGCCGCGATGTCTAACGCAGGCACGCGCGCAATGGCAATCGACTGTTTAAGCGTTGGTGAAAACGTACCGCTGGTAATCACACCCATACGGCCATCGGCAAGCGTCACCGCCATGCCCTCGCGCAACACGCCACGCCCGTCTAGCACCAAGCCCACTTGGCTGTATGCTTGACCTGTTTGCTCAGCGTGTTGTTGCTTGGCAAGCATGGCTGCCTTGCCGATAAAATCGCGCGCATCATCGAGTGCCAGCGTCCACGCCATGCCGCATGCAAAAGGCGTGATGGTTTCATCCATTTCATGCCCATAAAGGTTCATACCTGCCTCAAGGCGCAGCGTGTCACGCGCACCCAAGCCAGCAGGGGCAACGCCTTGCGCGACCAAATCGACAAAAAACTGTGTGGCAGCGGTCGCAGGTAATATCACCTCAACGCCATTTTCGCCCGTGTAGCCTGTGCGCGCAACAAACCACCCTGCGCCCTCAATGTCACCCAAATCCTTGCCGACAAATGGCTTTAAGCTTGCCAACACCTGCGCCCAAGTAGGTTTGGCGGCGGATAATTTGGCAATCGCATGGGGGCCTTGCACCGCCAGCATGGCTAAATCATCACGCACTTGCAGCGTCACATCAGCAAAATCCTGCGCCACCTGCGCAAAATGTGCCAAATCTTTGTCACGTGTGGCAGCGTTTGACACAATGCGATATGCGGTTTGTGCCTCATTCATGCGATAGACGATTAAATCGTCAATCACGCCGCCTTCAGCATTGAGCATGGCAGAGTACACCGCCTTGCCAACGGTTTTGGCTTTATTGATGTCATTGGCAATCAAGCGTTGTAGCCATGCTTTGGCATCTTGCCCCGTGATATCGCTAATCACCATGTGCGAGACATCAAACATGCCAGCATCGGTGCGCACCGCGTCATGTTCTTGGATTTGTGAACCGTAATGAATCGGCAGCTCCCAGCCCGAAAAATCCACCAATTTGGCATTGTGGGCGACGTGCGCGTCATAAAATGGCGTACGCTGCAACGGCTGACAGGAGGCAGCGGTTTGCGCGGGGGCAGCTTGAGCAGGGATAGGGGTTGGTATTTTTGACATGGGGCAATCCTGTCACATGGGCAAATGGGTTGGGGCAATTTAACAATGTGCTTGAAATTTAGCAATGTACTTGATTTGATGCGCTTGATTCGATTTGAATAAAGCGCGCAACCAAAACGATAGCCCTATCTGTCCTGTGACCTGAGATTTTCAACCGTTTGATGCAATGATCAAACTGTTTTTTCCCCTTCGGTGATGGCATACATTGGCTGATATGTGCCGCCATGCTCTCCAGATGTGTGTGCCGATGACAAACGCGTGGTTTGCGCGGCGTGATGTTCAGTCCTGTGACCTGAGCGATTGTAGGGTTTTTGCGCCTTCGGTGATTGCAAACGGACGGCTTGTTGTGTGGCTGACCATACCGCCGCAATGCTCTCCTGACATCAAGCCTATTATGCAAAGTTTTGCTAAGTTTTACAAGCCTTTTAAGCGTTTCATAGCAAATGGTTGCGCCTTGTTAAACCACAAGCAATCGTCCATGCGCATACCGCTAAACTGTGCTACACTAAACCACCATCACAGTGACGGCACAGGCGATTGGCAGGAGAGATTGTGGATATTATCAGCACGACGTTTGCAGGCATTTTTGCCATGTTGGCATTGGGCGGCAGTATTGACCAAACAGACAGCAAGTCCACCAAAATCACCTTGCCTGACCGCCAAACCAGCACTTACACCATGCCAAGCCTTGCAGGCGAGTGGCAGCTACAGCTGACCAAAACCGACCCCAAACAGCCAAATTGCCAAGAGCGTTACAACTTTGCCCGTGATGACGTCTTTATCAGCGCAAGTGGTAGAGAATTTAGCTATGGCAAATACCGCGTGTTTGATTTGCCCAATAGCTTGCCGATTTTATTGGTACAAACCACCTACGACAACAACCAAACTGACTGCTCAGGCGTGCGGATTGACCAATCCGGTGAGCTTTTGGTCAGCTATATCAAGCAACAAGGCAATACCATGTACTGGTGCGCCGACAAACAAGGCAAGCGCTGCCCGATGAAATTGCAACGCGTATTGCCATAAGTTTTTTAAAATTTATTTAAAATATGATGTTACCACCAAATTTTAACCAACCGCCTGTAGGCTTAGCCAAAGCAGGGCAGGGTGCAGACCGCCTGATTAGCCCCGTGGGGCGGCGCGAGGATAGCGCAGATAGCCAGATTCGCCCAAGCCTGTTGGCAGAGTATATCGGTCAGCCGACGGTCAAAGAGCAAATGCACGTGTTTATCGACGCGGCGCGCAGTCGGCAAGAAGCGCTTGACCACACGTTGATTTTTGGCCCGCCTGGGCTGGGTAAAACCACGTTGGCAAATATCATCGCGCGCGAGATGGGCGGTAATTTGCGTTCAACGTCCGGCCCGGTGCTTGAGCGGGCAGGTGATTTGGCCGCTATGCTGACCAACCTTGAAGCAGGCGATGTGTTGTTTATTGATGAAATTCACCGTTTAAGCCCTGTCATCGAGGAAATCTTGTACCCTGCCATGGAAGATTTTCAGCTTGATATCATGATTGGCGAAGGGCCGGCTGCGCGTTCGATTAAACTGGATTTGCCGCCGTTTACCTTGGTTGCCGCGACCACACGGGCAGGGTTACTAACCTCGCCACTGCGTGACCGCTTTGGTATCGTGCAGCGGCTGGAGTTTTATAGCGTTGCGGATTTGACGACCATTGTGGCGCGTTCAGCGCGTTTGCTGAATGTGCCTATGACCGAAGACGGTGCGCGTGAGGTGGCTCGCCGATCGCGTGGTACGCCGCGTATCGCCAACCGTTTGCTGCGCCGCGTACGTGATTATGCCCAAGTCAAAGGCGATGGCACGGTAACAGCAGAGATGGCGCACAGCGCGCTGGATATGTTGGCGGTGGATAAACGCGGACTAGACGGGCTTGACCGCCGTTATTTAGATACACTAAAAGAACGTTTTGATGGTGGGCCTGCAGGTGTTGAGTCTATCGCGGCAGCTTTGGCAGAAGACCGGGGTACGCTTGAGGATGTCATCGAACCGTATTTGATTCAGCAAGGCTATATCGTGCGCACCGCTCGAGGCAGGATGTTGGCAGGCGTTATAGACTAATATGTGGTTGTTTTACGCCATATTAAATGCTGCCTTGATAAATTAAATAAGCCCCAATCTTGGTTGGGGCTTATTGTTGTATTGCCTATTAAGGTTAGTTGCTTGGGCGACAGAAGCTTGCCATATTTGCGGTAACCAGCGTGCCAAATGGGCTGATGGTGTTCGGACGCGTGCCTGTGCTGTTTGTTTGATCCAATGTGACATCGTCTTGAACCAACGGTAAGCTAATTGTACGCTGCCCTCTAAACTCACTACCATCGACACGGGTGGTGACCCACACGGTTGCGGTCATCCATTGAGCGTACTCCTTACGATAACGAATGGTAAAGTCAAGCTTTCCTGCGCTATCGGTGCGGACGACTTGATTGCTACCAAGCTGCTGACCATCGCGGCCCAACACGGTGATGGGGTTGATTGGGGTCAGCTGACCGTCACCGTTATAGTCCTCGCCTGCATCTAGAATACCATTGCGATTGAGGTCTTCGTTAAGGCAGCTGGCTGACCCCGTCATTTGTGTGCTACGTCCACTGGTGTTATCAAAATAACTTTGCCCCCATCGCGCAGGCTGTTCTGGCACTGCGGGTGTGGTAACGTTACCGTTATCATCACGTACTTCTGGCACTTCAGGCACTCGAGGTATAACACGCCATAGACCCAGAGTATAAGTCTCTGGTACAACCGCAATCGATACCTCTTGATTGGCCGCAGGCTGACCAACTGAATTATTGACAAAGATTGAGCCATCTTGTAAATAATAAATGTTGTCAGCGCTTACCTGCAGTGTGTCTGAGAACGCAAAGCCGATATACGTTGCCATGCTTTGTACGGTTAGCCGCTGGCTTGCAACCTGCGGTCTGGTAACGTTGGTGTATTCGTTACCGATTCTGACTTGATTGACCGCAGCGCGAATCTCAACGCCATTGACAGGAGTAGGCACTCCACCAGCAAAATAAGCAATCTGCGCCACGCCGCTATCGTTGGTGAGTGCGGTGGCCGAGCTTAGCCGTCCAGAAGATGGGTCGGCTACAATGCTAAACTCCACCAAAGCGTTTTTGATTGGTGCATCATTGCTATCACGCACTGTCGCAATCACATTGGTTTCACCATTGACGCTTACTGTCGAATTGGTGACCTGAAGCAATAGTTTTTGGACATCATTTGAAATAAAGCTGACAGTGCTGTTTAACAGCGTATTGTCATTGTGCGTGAGTGTCAGACGTGCCGTTCCAGGTGCATCAGAGCGTAAGCCACCAAAGGTAACTTGTCGTGACTCAGGCACGGTCACACCCAAGCGCGATTGTCCATTACCAAATACGCCACGATCGGTTGATAAGTACACCACGTTACCCACAGGGATATCGCTAGGTAGATTGACCACCACGTCACCTGAATTGCCAACGCTAAGCTCATTATTGGTGACATCTGTGCCGTTTCGCTGTAGGCTTAGGCTCAAGCGATTGGGATCAACTTGGGTAAGTGTTACCAATGGGAAGTCTTGGCTGATGCGTTGATTGTTTCTATCTGTCCCCTCAACACGTACGGATAGTGGATAAGTACCATTGGCGGCAGCGCCAAGCGCGGCGGTATTAACGCTAACCCTGAAGTTACCAGCGTTATCTGTATTAGCCGCAATAGGTATTGCCAGCGGTTGATTGTTATTTAACAATGTCACACGGGTATTGGTGATGGCACGACCACCGCCATCAACCAATTGACCAGATATACTAATGGTTTCGTTGTCAGTGACCGATGTTTTGGAGGCTAACACATTGCGTACCGCTGTGCCCGTAACAGGAATTTCAAGCGTTTGCTCTTCGGTACGGAACACACCGTCATTCACCATAACGCGCACACGTGCCGTGTGGTCAAGTTTAGCCACCAATCCCACATCGCTTTGACGTAGATTAAACTCAACGTAGCCGTTCTCGTTGGTGCGTAACGCAGAATTGGCGTCAAATGATAAGCCTTGTCTAACGCCATCATCCAATAGCTGTAAGAAGACGGGCACGTTGGCTTGTACGCCACCTTGTGTATCAAGCACACGTACGGCAAGCGTCATGGTATCGCTAGCCGTATTTAGGCGCTCTTTGGATTGAGTAACAAACAACTCATAGGCTTGCGTGCTGCTGTTGTTGGTTGCGCCACGCAGCACCGTTGTCATGCGTGCGTTGCCTGACTGCGCGGTGATGGTCACACCATTGCGCAGCATCTCAGTCACCTGCGTAACTTCAAGCTCGATGGTTGCGCGCCCATCAGCACCTGTTTTAACCACAGCGCCCGTATTATTGATCAAGCCTGAATCCGTTGGCACGTTAAAGCTAACTGACGCATTGGGTACAATTGCACTGTTTTGGTCAAGCACCACAGCAGTGAGCTTGACTTTATTACCAACGTTCATGGCAATGTTATTAAACTCTGAGCGCAACATCAAGGTTGCGGCTTGGTTGCTGGCATCCGTCATTGGCGCTCTGAGAGTTGTTTGGGCAGTTTTGTCACCCGCATTGACGCGCACAGTCAAGCCCATCGTTTGTAAATAAATACGCTGTTCATCGGTTAGGGCACGTGACTGCAGTTGTAGGGTTGCCTCGCCATTGGCATTGGTAAGCACATTATTTTGTGGGCTTGCGGCAAAAATACCGGTCGCGTTGGTATCATCAATTACAAAACTAACTGGTACATTAGCCAAAGCATTATTTGCCGTATCGCGCAAAATTGCAGTGACATTGATGGTCTCGTTGCCATCGGTGCTGATCGTGTTGGTATCTGTGATTAAAGCCACGCTATTGACGGTCACACTAGGTTGCGGCTGAGCTTGCAGCGTCAATGCGGTTTGCTGACCATTGGCCGTGGCGTTGATGGTAATGCCGTTTTGCAATGCCGTGCGCTGGGCTTCGGTCAATGACTGAACACGTAGCTTGATGCTGGCTTGGCCGTTTTGGGTGCGTACCGTTGAAGGTGATAGGCTAATTAACCCCGACTCAGCCAACGATGGCAGATTAAAGGTCACAGGTACGCCGTCAGCTACTTGGCCGTTATTGGCATCAACAACCAAAGCAGTGACCGTAAATTCACTACCAATTGTCAGCGGAATACGGCTAATGTCTGACACAAGTGTGAGCGCATTGACTTTGGTCTCGTTGGCACCTTGTCCTTTTAAGGTAAATATTCCCTGTTTGCCATTAGGTGCTGTAACGGTGATGGGCAAGCCATTTTGCAGCTGTTGTTTTTGAGCCTCAGTGAGCTGAGATTTAATTTCAAGTTCAATCTTCGCTTCACCGCGTTCGTCGGTACGTACAGTTGAGCCTGTTCCCACGGTTGAGCCTGTGATATTAAACACACCAGTCAGCTGTGGATTTGGGATATTAAAACTTAGATCAACATCTTTTATACCGCCGAAGTTATCATCCAAGGCAACCGCTGTGACCGTCACTTTGCTGCCAGCAACCATCAAAATGGTATTGCTATCAGCAGTGACGGTGACGTTCTGCACTTCTTTAGCAACCACAGTATCTTTGACACCAAGCGTGATCGGTGCGATTGCAGCGCCGTTAGGTACGTTGGCGGCAATCTTAAGCCCGTTTTGTTGCAGGTAGGTGCGTTGCGCGGCGTCGAGTTTCTTCAGCTCAACAGTGATGGTGGCTTGTCCTTCACTATTGGTGGTAACTGTTGAGCCTGTTAAATTAACAAAACCAGTTTGGTCAAGACTTGGCAGGCTAAAGGTAACAGGAACACCACTAAGTGCACCACCATTGGCGTCCGCTACACTTGCGGTAACAGTAATTTTACTGCCGGGTAGCATGTCAAATTCAGCGACATTGCTTGAAAGCACGCCGCTAGTAACTTTGGCGATATTTGGATTGGTAGCGGCCGCGGCTGGGTCAGCAGCACGAACAGCAATGCTGCCAGTTACATCACGGGTTGGGTTGGCAGCGGTGTTTTTCGCGGTAGCGGTCAAGCGTGCGCCGTTTTGTAGCAAATAGGCTTTGGCGGCCTCTGACTTCACTTCAAGCTCGACAGTGGCCTCACCGTTGGCATTGGTGGTTACATTTGAGGCATCTGACACCACATAGACACCTGTAATAACAGGGTCATCGACCAAATTAAAGCTAACTGGTACACCACCGATACCAATATTATTACCGTTGAGCACTGAGGCGGTTACAGTAAAGCGCTCACCCACTTTGACGTTAAACGCATTGGCAGGAGAGGTCAGACGTACGCGCTGTACGTCAAAGCGTTGTGTGGTGTTGTCCACGCCTTGCAAGGTTAGGGTCGGTGCTTGTTTGCCGTTGGCCGTGGCGTTGATGGCAAAGCCTTTTAACAGATTGGCACGCTGCTCATCAGTCAATGACTGAACCTGTAGCGTGATTACCGCTTGCCCTTGCTCGTTGGTGGTGACTGTCGATGGTGATAGGCTAGCCACGCCATAATCGTCAAATGAAGGCAGATTAAAGGTGACAGGGATATTTGCCAGCGCACCATTTTGCGGGTCAAGTGCGGTTGCGGTGATAGTAAACTGGCTGCCTACAGTCAGTGGGATGTTGGTGACATTTGACGTCAAAGCAACATTGCCGACAACCGTTTCACTGACAGGTTGTCCAGTAATGACGATAGAGCCAGTTTTACCATTGGTTGAGACAACTTCAACCGTCACCCCTTCTGCTAAGGCGCGTTTTTGTTCAGCACTCAAGGCAGATTTGACTTCAAGTTCGATGATAGCTTCACCACGGGCGTTGGTGTTGATGGTTGAACCTGTGGTGTTGAATACACCTGTGAGTGCAGGGTCGGTGATGTTGAAGGTCAGCGCTTGGTTTGCCATGCCACCAAAGTTGCTATCTAGGGCAATGGCAGTGACTTTGACGCGGCTGCCTGCTGCCATCAAGATGGTGTTGCTGTCAGCGGTG
The DNA here is from genome assembly GCF_059264685.1 of Faucicola sp. SE7633. Taxonomy (NCBI): domain Bacteria; kingdom Pseudomonadati; phylum Pseudomonadota; class Gammaproteobacteria; order Moraxellales; family Moraxellaceae; genus Faucicola; species Faucicola sp. SE7633. The sequence continues at coordinate 23,451 of NZ_JCADBW010000028.1, forward strand.
ACTGATACGCTATTGACGTTTTGTTCAATCGCAGGCGGATTGGTGCTGATGGTGATTGGATTGACGCGGGTGCCATTTGGTACGCTGGCATTGACGACAAAGCCGTTGTTAAGTAGGTAGTCACGCTGTGCTTGGTTGAGTGATTTGATTTCAAGCTCAATGGTGGCTTGACCCTGTTCGTTGGTGATAACCGTTGAACCTGTTAGGTTGGCAATGCCAGTTTGTTCAAGCCCTGGTATGCTGAAGGTGACAGGTACGTCACGAAGTGCACCACGATTGGCGTCGGCAATGTTGGCTGTGACGCTAAATTTGGTGCCTGTGGTAAGGTCAAGTTGGTTGATGCTACTTGATAGTAAGGCACTGGCAACTTTGGCACTGTTGGGCTGTTGGGCTACTGGTGTGGGATCAACCCCTTGTACCGTGAGTGCTGTTGAGCGTACGTCAGATGGGGTAGCACTTGCGGTGTTTTTGGCTGTGGCGTAGAAGTTTACGCCATTAATGAGTGCTTGTTTGTGCGCCTCAGATTTGACTTCTAGCTCAATGGTGGCTTCACCACGGGCGTTGGTGGTTACGTTACTGATGTTTGATACAGCATAAAGCCCTGTGTTGCTTGGGTTTGGTACACTAAAGCTGACAGGTACCCCAGCGATTGGTTCATTGCTTGGATTAAGTACTGAGGCGGTGATAGTGAACTTCTCACCAACTTTGATGGTGTATTTGTCAAAGGCTTTATTTAGGATAACACGACGTACGTCAAAGCGTTGTGTGGTGTTGTCCACACCTTGCAAGGTTAGGGTCGGTGCTTGTTTGCCGTTGGCCGTGGCATTGATGGCAAAGCCTTTTAGCAGATTGGCACGCTGCTCATCAGTCAATGACTGAACCTGTAGCGTGATTACCGCTTGCCCTTGCTCGTTGGTGGTGACTGTCGATGGTGATAGGCTAGCCACGCCATAATCGTCAAATGAAGGCAGATTAAAGGTGACAGGGATATTTGCCAGCGCACCATTTTGCGGGTCAAGTGCGGTTGCGGTGATAGTAAACTGGCTGCCTACAGTCAGTGGGATGTTGGTGACATTTGACGTCAAAGCAACATTGCCGACAACCGTTTCACTGACAGGTTGTCCAGTAATGACGATAGAGCCAGTTTTACCATTGGTTGAGACAACTTCAACCGTCACCCCTTCTGCTAAGGCGCGTTTTTGTTCAGCACTCAAGGCAGATTTGACTTCAAGTTCGATGATAGCTTCACCACGGGCGTTGGTGTTGATGGTTGAACCTGTGGTGTTGAATACACCTGTGAGTGCAGGGTCGGTGATGTTGAAGGTCAGCGCTTGGTTTGCCATGCCACCAAAGTTGCTATCTAGGGCAATGGCAGTGACTTTGACGCGGCTGCCTGCTGCCATCAAGATGGTGTTGCTGTCAGCGGTGACTGATACGCTATTGACGTTTTGTTCAATCGCAGGCGGATTGGTGCTGATGGTGATTGGATTGACGCGGGTGCCATTTGGTACGCTGGCATTGACGACAAAGCCGTTGTTAAGTAGGTAGTCACGCTGTGCTTGGTTGAGTGATTTGATTTCAAGCTCAATGGTGGCTTGACCCTGTTCGTTGGTGATAACCGTTGAACCTGTTAGGTTGGCAATGCCAGTTTGTTCAAGCCCTGGTATGCTGAAGGTGACAGGTACGTCACGAAGTGCACCACGATTGGCGTCGGCAATGTTGGCTGTGACGCTAAATTTGGTGCCTGTGGTAAGGTCAAGTTGGTTGATGCTACTTGATAGTAAGGCACTGGCAACTTTGGC
>NZ_JCADBW010000029.1:0-22452 GCF_059264685.1 Faucicola sp. SE7633
CATCTTAACTGTGATGAAGACAGCTTTGTCAAAAAGATTCAAACCACCCCTGCTAATGTCCATGATTCACAATGTTTTACCACGCTTTTAACAGGTGATGAATCTGCCGTTTACGCCGACAGTGCGTATAAAAGCCAAGCCCATGACGACTATCTTGCCGAGCATGAACCGCCTATCAACAATCATATCCATGATAGGGCATGGCGTAATACACCACTTACTAAAGAGCAGAAACATACCAATACCCAAAAGAGCCAAACTAGAAACACCGTTGAGCGAGTATTTGGGCATTTTAAACTGCATTATGGCATGAATAAGGCTCGTCACCTTGGGTTAATGCAATTTCATACCAGTACCTTGCTTGCTAGCATTGTGCATAATTTAAAAACCGCCCTAGGTTTGAAGCGAAAATACGGACTCGCCTAGGGTTATTGTGTCTGTTGGTTGGCAAAACTAGCCAATAGATGTTAATTTACTGCAATTTAGGAGGCTTTTATGCCAATTCGGTGACTTTCTTCACTTGTTTAACACCAATTCCAGTTTTTAGTTGAGTTTGAAATTGGTGTCGAGAGATGGTCGCTGGTTTGTGCAAAGGTCTCTATGTTAAATAATAGGAAAATCTTATGGCAGTTCAGCAATCCGTCACTCACGCTCATCACGCTTTGAACGGGCATGATTTGCCCCCGTCAGTTGGGTATTTAGACACGCATGAACCACGTGACCATTTTAAAGGTGGGCTGTTATCGGCGCTGGTTGGTTTGTTGCTGTTGATTGCTGCGGTGATGCTGGTGGGGCGCGCCATTGCGCAGGCAGGTATTTTGCTAAATAACCACCCTCCCAGCCAAATGGGGCACCGCTTGGCACTGCTTGATACGCCCAATTATGCCGCCAAACCGTTGGCGTTTGCCGCGCCTGCGACTGTTAATAGCGCACCGCTGACCAGCGATGGCTTGACACGGCTAACAGGGCTGTACCATCAAACGCTGGAACAAGCCGAGCTTGACACAGGCAACGCGCGCTATCATGTCTTTGATCCTGAACACGCGTTGGCAGATTATGCCGCACAGTTGGGGCAGACCAGCACAGTCAAAACCTTCCCCGTGTGTGTGGAAGGTGCAGTCAGCGCAGCAGGCGACTACGGTCACATGGGGCTTGATGCCTATCAAGTCACCGTGCGCCGTGTGTGCTGACAGCTTGGTATCAGCGGCGGTCGGGATCGATTTCTTCTAGTTCAAGCGCTTGGGTATGCAATGAGCCATCAAACAGCGCGTCTTGAATGGGCGCGATTTGTTTTTCTTCATTGATAAGTTGGCGTGCAACGTGCAAAATCAGCTGACGCAGCCAGCGGTGGGCAGGGTGGTGCTGTAGCAGCGGCGACCACGCCATGGTCAGCTCAAATTCGGGGATAAAAAACGGCGGTTCTTTAATCACAATATCCGCGTTGTTGGCTTGCATCCGCGCGACCCGTGTCGGCAAGGTAGCGATTAAATCGCGATTGGCCACCAACATGGCAGGCATTTGGTAATGCCGCGTAAACACGCTGATATGGCGTTTTTGCCCCAAGCGTTGCAGCGCTGCGTCAATGGAGCCTAAGCCGCCCGATTTGTCGGGATTGACCCCGAAGCCTACACCCATGCCCGTTTTGGATACCCACACATGCTGCGCCTTGAGGTAGTTTTTGAGGTTAAAACGGTGCACATACGGGCTATCCGCGGACAGCAGGCAGCTAAACGTATCGCGCCATACCAACACTTGGTGAAAGCTCTGTGGGATTTCATTAAAGCGGTTAATCGCCAAATCCACGCGGCCTTGCTCCATATCGCGGTAAGACACATCTGATGGCGTGAGAAAATCCAGCACCACATTGGGCGCTTCACTGCGCAGGGTTTTGACCAACCGCGGCACAAGCGTCGCCTCCGCATAATCTGATGCCATGATACGAAACACGCGGTTGGAGGTGTAAGGGCGAAACTCGGTGCGCGGCTCAAGCAAGTGCGTCAAGTCTGACAGCAGCTCACGCACACGCGGCTGCAGCTCAAGCGCGCGCTCGGTCGGGGTCATGCCTTCAGATGAGCGAATCAACAACGGATCGTTAAACAGCTTGCGCAGGCGGCGCAAAATGTTACTCATGGCAGGCTGGGTGATGCCCAACTGCTCGGATGCGCGCGTGACGTTTTTTTCACGCAGTAGCACATCTAGATAGACCAGTAGGTTTAAATCGACGCGTTGTAAATTCATGTTACACCTTTATCCTTAACCAATTGCTTGGCAGCACCGTACTGCAAACCTTTTTTTGCCACCAAATCCCTTGATTTAATTATACTATAATTTTTAAAAATGCCAAACATAAGAAACATAAATTGGCTAAATTATCCCAGCCTTGTTATTGTAAACCCATACCAAGCCGCTGACCCAGCAGTCACCATCGGTGTGACGGTTGGGTTAGTTTTAGTCTAGCAAGTGTGTTAGATTGGGTAAATAGACGTTGGGCAGGGCGCAGGGTTCTTAAGCGTTTTACCATCGACTTAATTTAAACAGTAATCAAATTTGACCACCGTGGAAAAGCAATAGTAAAGGAGTAACGCATGACCAATTATGTATCCGCCGTTGAGCATATCAAGGCACTAAAACAAAAATATTCAAACTGGCAAAATATCGACGCCAATGACGCGGCACGTTTGATCGTTCAAAACCGTTTTCGTACAGGCTTAGATATTGCCAAATATACCGCTGACATCATGCGTCGCGACATGGCCGCCTATGATGCCGACAAAAGTAAATACACCCAATCACTTGGCGCGTGGCATGGCTTTATCGGTCAGCAAACCATGTATGCGGTCAAAAAATACTTTGGCACGACCGAGCGCAAATACATCTATTTATCAGGTTGGATGGTTGCCGCCTTGCGCTCAGAGTTTGGCCCTTTGCCTGACCAATCCATGCATGAAAAAACCGCCGTACCTGCATTGATTGAAGAAATTTACACCTTTTTGCGTCAAGCCGATGCCAAAGTATTAAATGACTACTTCCGTGAATTAAAAGCCGCGCAAGACGCAGGCCAAGACACGCAAGCGATTTTGGATAAAATCAATAACTTTGAATCGCATGTTGTGCCAATCATTGCCGATATCGACGCAGGGTTTGGTAACGAAGAAGCCACCTATTTGCTTGCCAAAAAAATCATTGAAGCAGGCGCGTGCGCCATTCAAATCGAAAACCAGGTATCTGATGCCAAGCAATGCGGCCACCAAGACGGTAAGGTCACCGTCCCCCATGAAGACTTTATCGCCAAACTCAATGCCGTTCGCTATGCGTTTTTGGAATTGGGCGTTGATGATGGCGTTATCGTTGCGCGTACCGACTCAGAAGGCGCGTCTTTGACCCAAAAACTGCCCGTATCACGCGAACCAGGTGACTTGGCCGCGCAATACCTTGACTTCTTAGAAGTTGAAGAAATCGACATCAGCGAAGCCGACGAAAACGACGTGTTGCTCAAACGTCAAGGCAAATTGGTACGCCCAGTACGTATGCCCAACGGCCTGTACTCATTCCGCGAAGGCACGAATATCGACCGCGTGGTGCTTGACTGCGTGACCGCGCTGAAAAACGGTGCAGACTTGCTATGGATTGAAACCCCAACGCCTGACGTTGCCCATATCAAATCCATGACCGACCGCATTGTGGCGCAAGTACCAGATGCCAAACTGGTCTACAACAACAGCCCATCATTCAACTGGACGCTAAACTTCCGCAAGCAGGTGATTGCAGATTGGCAAAAACAAGGCAAAGACGTGTCAGCGTATGACTTGAACAACTTGATGTCAGCGGATTATGACGGCACTGAGCTTGACAAAGCAGCGGACGAAAAAGCCCGTACCTTCCAAGCCGATGCCTCACGCGAAGCCTGCGTGTTCCACCACCTGATCACCTTGCCAACCTTCCACACCGCTGCCTTGAGCACGCACCAGTTGGCAAAAGGTTACTTCGGCGACAAAGGTATGTTGGCATACGTTGAAGAGGTACAGCGTAAAGAAATCCGCGAAGGCGTGGCGGCGGTCAAGCACCAAGCGATGGCAGGTTCTGACCTTGGCGATGACCACAAAGAGATTTTCTCGGGTGAAAACGCGCTTAAAGCAGGCGGTCATAAAAATACGTCTAATCAATTTAACCATTAATCGTTGGTTTAAATGGTACAAAAACGCTCCAAAACGGGGCGTTTTTTGTTAGGCAAAACTATTGATATATATAGCTTTTATTTTTTTAGGGTCAATTTTGGCTACCACTTTGGCTACCAATTGAACAGCCTACCCCCTAGATTTTGGGCAAAAATATTTTTTAGACTGGTAGCCAAGTTCGCTACTTTTTTTGCCGCTCATGCTGCTTTAGATTTGCCAGCAAACTGCTATAGCCGCTATAAATCATCACGCACCAAGTGTTCTACTCATGCACCAAATTAAACCTTTGCCAAAACTTCCTTGGCTAGCTGCTCAAACGCTTGTTTGTCTAGTTTGTTAAGCACTCACTGGCGACTCACCAGCGGCTTAGGTGATACGAACACCAACCCACAAGCCAACGTCTGATTGTTGGCTTAGGTGTGTTTGTCAAGTTTTGACAAGTTTTTTCAAGTTTTTTCAAGTTTTTGACCGCGTTTTGTTCCCTGTGTTCCCATCGTGACGGGTTGTTCCCACGTTAGCGGCTATATTGTTTTGCCCATAATTGGGTTTTTCTCATGGCTAAAAATCGGGCGTTTTGTTCCCTGTGTTTCCGCGTTTGTTCCCACGTTAGCGGCTCTATGACGCTTGCTAAGGCGTGGTAGTGTGTGGCTGGTGTGATGATACAGATAAGGCAATAAATCAGCGTGTAGCGCGTCTGTGAATGCCCTATAACGCCTAATTGCACTTAGGCTTGAATGGCATGTGGGTGTGCGTCAGCGACTCTACTTTGACCGCGTTTTGCTTCCTACTTCCTGTGCTGCTTCCACAATGGCGGCTATATTGTTTTGCCCCAAAGATGGGGGCTTGTCATGGTCAAAAATCGGGCGTTTTGCTTCCACGCCAGCGGCTAAAACCATAACATTTGATAATAGTAACGGGCGGCTGATTGATGATATCAGCGGCACAATAAATCAGCGTGTAGCGCGTCTGTAGTGCGTTACGGGGGCTTGGCTGGTGTGTTGGTGGTGGGGTGTATGGCTAAATGCGAATTGCTTGCATACGGTAAGATTACGGTTAGGGTTGGTGGTGGTGTGTATGGCTAAATGCCCTGCTCAACTTTGAGCAACCCCATTTGTTCAGTTGGTGGTGGGGTGTATGGCTAAATGCTATGGATAAATATTTATTAATTATCTGTTAAATCAAAAAGGCTGATTTTTTAATTTCGCGGTTGTGAAAATTTAGGTCAGGGCGCGGTCATCTAGCGGCATTGGCTAAACTTTTATCCTACCCCGTGGGGTGAGGGGTTGCTACTGGGTTACATCGGATTGTTTTGCAAACGCGCTTCACACATGCCCACGGCTAAAAAAGGCTACCCTAAGATTTCCCTAAGAATTTGCTGCTTGTGTCGTATGCAATAGCGGCTAGCGCGGTTCGGTCTTGCCAGCGGCTAAACCGTTTTGGTTTTAATGTGCGCAAAAATGCGTATATCTCAAACGGCTGGCGCGGTTCGGTTTTACCTTTGTGTAATAAGTATTTTGCTTGGGTAAACTTGTAAAAATCGGGAAAATGGGAAAGTAAGTCCACTAAGCCTTGCCCCGTATAGGTTTGGCGATTTTCCCTAGCTAGGAAAGTGTGGGAAAATTGGGAATAAAAAGGGAAAACAGCCAATCACGCCAGCGCGTCTAAGCCCACTTCACGGCTAAGGGCTTCCGTTATCCATTGGTTAATGCTCTTGCCCTGTGCTTGCGCCTCGATAGCAATGCGTTGATGAAGTTCTTTAGGTACACGGGTTACAAACTTACCCGAATAACGCAAATATGGGTCAATGCCTTGTTCTTGGCATACGCTCAAAAACATTTGCAAGGATAATTTACCCTCACGCTCTAAACCTGCCACGCTGTCGCTATAAAAATCCGCGCCACCATTTAAGCCGATAAACTCACCCCTAAACATATTGATGTCGGGGTCATAGCTGATTTTTGCTTGGTGGTTGTCAATCATCATCACGTCATTCATTGTTGGTTGCCTCGGTTGGTTCATAACCTAGCTGCTCAAGCCACTTTCTTACGCTCATGACCGCGCCTTTGTCGGTATTTGGGCTAGGGTGTGGGCGGTGAAATACTCTAACTTGCCCATCTAGCACAACGGCTATGCGTGACCCCTCACGCTCTTGGATATCTGCACCCAATGCCTGTAGTAAGCCCTCAATGTCTTTAAATTTAATATTTGCTGATATCGGATTTTTGAATATCGCGTCTAGCGTCTTGAGGTGCTTTTTTTTCATGAATAGCTTTAGCGGCATAAAGTGATATCATGCCATGATATCATATAAGGCTAGTATTACTCAATGCCTCTAAACGGTGCAAACGGTGTGCAAACGGCTGGGGCGGTCGGTCTTGCCAGCCTGCTTATTTATCTTGAAATGCGTGCAAATGGTGCAAACGTGCAAACGGTAGTTTGAAAGCCTTATCTATCAAGGCTTAGCACACTTGCACGCTATTTACCCCAATGTGCAAATGGTGCAAACGGTGTGCAAACGGCTGGGGCGGTCGGTCTTGCCAGCGGCAAAATAGCTTGATTAAGTTTATATGCCAAAAAGCTGCTATTCTGCTATTTTTGGCTTGTAAGCCTTGTATGGCAAGGGTTGTTGCTGTAGCAAGGCTTTGCTAGGGTCTGCTATTTTGCTAGGCTTGCTGCTAGTACGGTGCGAACGGCTGGTGCGGTTCGGTGCTATTTGCACGCTATTTGCACCGTTTGCACAACCTGTAAAAAACCGTGCAAACGCTGAAAGCCTTACCAGCCAAGGGTTGGCATAGCTTATTTGCACGTTTGCACGGTTTGCACGCTTTTTAAACTAAACACTATTTTAGCAAGGTAGGATTGACTTGTATCAAACGACTGGTGCGGTTCGGTGCTATTTGCACGCTATTTGCACCGTTTGCACAACCTGTAAAAAACCGTGCAAACGCTGAAAGCCTTACCAGCCAAGGGTTGGCATAGCTTATTTGCACGTTTGCACGGTTTGCACGCTTTTTAAACTAAACACTATTTTAGCAAGGTAGGATTGACTTGTATCAAACGGCTTTCGCCTTGTGTAATGGTCTTGGCGTGTTGCTTGTCCACTAGCACGGCTAAGGCTAATTCAAATTCGGGCTTACGTCGTAACGCTCGGCTGCTTACATAGCTTTGCACCTCGGCATAACTTAGTCGGTCGGTCTGCTGCTGTTTGCACCGTTTAACCATCCAATCAATCAGCTTTTTGCTGTTGCTGCCGCCTACGGGTGGGGCTTCGTCATACCGTAACCGCTCGGTTATGCTGTATTCAGTCAATAGGCTGGCGCGGTGGATATCATTAACCGTCAGTGAGGTTCTCCCCTCAAAAAACGCCATCAAGGTAGCAATGCGGCTGGCGTTTTCCGCCAATCGGCTGGCATACGCGGTGTATTTGCTAAATACGGTCTTTTTACGGTCTTGTGCCGATTGCTTGTAGTCTGCTAGGGCTTGCCGCGCTGCTTGATCGGCAAAACCAATTTTGACGCGTTCGTCAGTCGTTTGGCTGTTTGGTTGTTGGTCATTTTCCTGCTTACCGTTGGGTGATGGGTCTAGCAAGTATCGGCATTCATCCCAAAACTTGATTAAGCGCGGATCATGGTTGCTGGTATTGTTCATGCGCTCGGGTGTATTGACCACTTTGTCAATTACGGGTGGGAATGCAAATAAGAAACGTGGCAAAAAGCCTTGATTGTTCATTAGGTCATCATCTAGCGCGGGCTTAATGATGTCGTGCTGCCCTGCCAAATCCACGCTAAACCGAACGCCATACGCGCGTTTTTGCTCAATGGCATGTTTGGCGCGTGGCGATAATACGCGGTCAAATTTGCCCTTACTCCAAATATCGCTAAGGCTGGCAATGGCTTCTTTGATGTTTTCGGATTTCAGACTGTAGCCGCCAAAAAACTGCCCACAATCCGCGGTTTTCCATGTAATACCTTTTTGTGGATTGATCAGTAGATTGTCTAAAATTCCCTGCAAGGTGGCATTGCCAACGGTTAAGGTTGTTTCGTTGGGTTCGGGGTTGCTGATTAAAAATGCCTCAAGTTCGCTTCGCTTGGTGGCGGCTTTTTCGGCTTTCCATTCGGCAAGTTTAATGCGGTGGTTTTCGTCTTGTTTTTGTTGGTAGATATCAATACTCTGATAGGCAAGGTCATTTGCCATGGTTTTACCCTCGCCACTGGGGTATTCAGTCAATAAAAATAATGCCGCTGGCATGTGTCCGCCTTCATGATAGGGCGCGTCCGCTTGGCGTTGCACAATCGTGGCTAATGCGCCCAATACCGCCGCGCCTGCTACCGCATGGGGGACTTGGGCATGGTAGGCAATGGCTTCTACCGCGTCACGCAACATGCCTTGCCACGCCTCGATAGGGTAGCGCGTGGGCTGGCTGGGGTCATCGTCTAGCGGTTCGGGTTCGCCCCATTCGCTGATTGTTACATTGTGGATTTGTTCATTGTTGATTAGCGCGTCAATATCGCCTTTAAGGTCGTGAATTAGCAAGGGCAAAAAATCGGTTGCCCCATAAACGGTCACGTTCTCACCTTGTAAGGTGTTGGCATATTGTCGGGCGGTGTCCAGTAGCGTAAAAACTTCAACATGACGCGCCTTAGCGTGCGCTTTGACCACGCCTTCAAGCTGCCTAGCATGAAACGGCACAATAATTGTAAAGTCTGATTGCCGCCCATTGTCTGCCAACCAATCTGCCAATATGACAACGGCTTCTAGCTCATCAAACGCTAAGAACCTTTTGCCCGTGCCGATGACAAAGGCTTCATCTTTGACAGCGTGTAGCGTGAACGGTTGCCGCCCTTCCAGTGGGTAAATGACGGCATTGGTGGGCTTAAAGTTGGCATTGTGTAGTACGGCTGCCACGCTGTTTGCGGTGGGTAGGTCATGCTCATTTTGTGTTATCGCGTCATTTACAAATAATAAATTGTCATGGCTCAATAAATCTTTTAAATTTCGTGTTGTTTCATGACGCTGTAAAATTTCATCGCTGGCAGGCTGGTATCTTGCCAGTAGATCCAAAAAGCCCGTACCGCCCTCGGTATGGGTTTTTTTATTGATAGATAGGTCATTCATAAATTATTCACCATAAATGCTTCTAAAATGCCCGATACGGGGCGTAAATACTTAGGTTAGGGTTTTATACTGCTAGACGCTAAACAAGCCTTGTAGCCCGTTTAGCGCGTTTCTAGCTGTTACGCTGTTACGCTGTTACGCTTGCGGCAAGGTGTTGTCATCCAGCTTATCAATTTGGCTTAATGCTTCGTCAATGCTGGCTAGCATGTTGCCCATATGGTCGGCTAGGGGGTGTAGCAGGGTTCGGTATTGGTGAGGCGGTACGTCTGTTTGTGCCAAGGACAACAACGCTGCTTGGATATCGTCTAAGCTGTTTTTGTATGCCTCAATTTGGTCTAATTGAAAAAGTAAGCCCATGGCTAAAGCCCCTCGATGGTTAGCTGTTGTTGGTTGATAAGGTGGGTCAAATCGCGCTCTATGACGGGTTTTAGCTGCTTGCCGCCAACGCATAAAAAACGCCCTGCACGGCTTAGCAAGTCGGTGACTTCGTTTAGTTCATGGGTAAGGGTGTTGATTTGGCTGGTATAGCTGTGCAACGTCATAAAGCCGCGTATGACGCGAACATGAAACGTTGGGCTTATCCACATAGCATAGGCAATAGCGATTTCTTGGCAAGCATACGTGCCTTGCTCTTTGCCTTTGCCGATTATGCGTAAAATGCAAGGGTCGCGTTTTTGCACACCTTGCGCCAGCTGTTCGGCTTCAAGGGTTGCCAACAAGGCTTGTGCTTTGTCAGTTCTAAAAAACTGGCTCGGTCTATCTTTGGGATTGCCACCACTGGCTTTATGCAAGTCATTGAGACAGTAAAGCCCCTCATGCTGGCGTATCGTATGCACGGGTAGTGGGGTTATAGCGGTGTTGCTCATGCCTGCCCCTCCAATCGCGCGATAGCAAGGCTGGTATCGTTCTCAAAATCAAAAATCAGATAATGGGCGATATCTAGCACAGATTTTGCACAGTGCGCGCTATGTGGCGGTGTATCTGCTAAATCAGCGCGCGCAAGGTCAATCAACGTGGCAAGATAGCCTAGTTGTTCAGCGTGCAAGGTGAGGTGGTCATAAAGCGCGGCATTGGCGCGGTTGATGGTGTGATTAGGCATGGTTATGCCCTCCTAACTTGTTATGAGTAAATGCCACGCCATGCAAGTGCATGGGGTGACGGGGTTCACTCTCGGTCAAGTTAGCAACCGCCTTGCATATTCGCCAAACTGGCTTATTTTGCAATGTCACCCCGTCATAACTGACGATATGCTGAAGTTTCAGCATATCTAAATGACGGTTTGCCCCTGTGAATGGGGCTAGGCGTGGTGCGTCTGTCGTATCGGCCGCTTGAGGGGCTGCCCGATTGTCAGACACAAAAAAAGCCAATGGATAACGGCTTGGCTTACCGCTAACTTGTTTTGAGAGGGCTACATTTTCGCCCACGCCTGCCAATACTGACAAGGGCTGTTTTAATGATTTTATTTCACCGTGCTTGCGGTGAAGTTGAGTATTTTTCATGGTAAAATATTCCTGCGTTTACTTAGGAGTAGGTAGCGTTTTGGGGTGTCCTAGATTTAGGATGCCCCTTTTTTTGTGCCTAGCGTGTCCGCTGTGGCGTTGTATCTTAGCGCGCTGTGGTTGGTAAGCATTCATCAGTTACGCCTCCTGTAACTCATTGATTTTAAAGCAAAGCCGAAAATTCGGTTCTGCAAAATCTCTTGGTGGCGCATTTTGTGCGATACACTCACGGCTTAGCCAATACTGCTTAACGCGCTTGCCTGTGGCAGTCTTGATAAACTGGCTTTGAATGGGGTAGCCGTCGCGTCGCAAGTCACCGCAACGCTGTGACAATGCAAGGCAGTCAAAACGGTCTAACGCGTCTAGGGGGGTGAGGGCTGCGCCTGTCATCATGTACGCTAAAATCTGCGCCTTTTGGCTTGTTGTGTTACTCATGCCAGCCCCTCACGCCTGCTTGCCATCTAAAAATGCGATTAGTTCGCCATTTCTAAAAAAGTGCGTGTTGCCGATGATGATAGGCTTTGGGAATATGCCGCGCTTTGTCCAACGTGTAAGCGTCAGTGGGTGCACGTTGAATAGCTTGGCGGTGGTGTGGCGGCTGGTGATGCCTTTGGGGTTGTCCGCCAGTTCGGTCAAGGTGGGCAGTGGTGCGCCTTTGACGTTACGGTCAGTTGGTGCGGTGGTGTGTTGTATTCTCTTAGCCATTGCTTTTAGTCCTCTTGGTAAGTTAGCCAATGTGGCTAATTGCAATGGTAAGGGGCAAGCATACCGTTATGGCAACGCCATTATGGGTAATGGTTGTTACCGTAACGGTAGGGTAATGGTTAAAAAAGTTATTGAAAAATAAAGAAAAATTACCGTAACGGTAAAAGTTTATTTGGCTGTGGGATGACGGGCGATTTTATCCAGCCATAACGCTATGCTGGGGTTTAAATCGGGGTGATTTTCTAAAATCCATGCTTTGATATAGACTTGTTTTTGTGCGGTTTTTGGTTGTGATGGGTCATAACTTACCCAAAATTCATCAATAACTGCCGCCAATGCTTCAAGCGCGGGCGTGGTGTAATTGGTTGGCGCGGCTGCCTGCTCGGTCAGCTGCTCAATGGTTTTTTGCTGCTCGATGATTTGGGCTTCAAGTTCTGCTATCTGTTTGGCTTGGCGGTCTATGGTTGCCTGTTGGTCTGCTAACTGTTGCGATAACTGGCTGTCGGTGGGCGTGGTTTGGGTTATGGTGGCGTGTCCGATTTTATCAGCTGTAACGGGCGGTAAATTGTCGTTAGTAAGTATGTCATGCGCAAAAATAAAAGGGTTTGGTTTAGATGGTTCTTTCTCTAGGTCATCAAAAGTCAATAAATCTTTTAAAGGCTCAAAACTGGCTATTTCCGATTTTTTAAAGTAAATGGATTGGGTCTCTAAGAGCAATGAGTCAAGAGTTCGCTCGATATTCGCTTTCAATTGTTCAAGATTAGCTATAGTAAATATCCAATCTCTCTTATATGTAAGCTTTAGTTTAATAATCCTCAATGCTTTATAAATTATCTCAATCCCGCTGTCGTCATCTTCAACTACTGTATAATCAGCATCTAAAGTATAGCAACCTAAATTTTCATGTAGTCCGTGGTGTAGTAGATAAGACGCCACGTAATAAAGCGGTTTTTGATTATCTGAACTAACTTTAATCAATAAAGCTTTAAAAGATATATATTCATTAGCCCTTTGTCTTAGGCTGTCCGCCATTTTTCCCACAATCCACACCTTTTCACCACACCAAATTAAAAAAGGTGCAAGGCGTGGCGGTCATGGTGTGGAATTGACCGCCGTTCGGTAGCTACTCCTAGCCTTGCAAACTGTCAGGACAAGTATTGTCCTAAATAAGTTTTGTCGGTTTCGTCACCTCTATTTGGGTGGGTATGCCGTGATTTTTATTTGCTCAATTACCGCTTACTTCTGCTTGGTACTTACGCGCTAAGCCATAGTCCAACGTCAATAGCTGCACGTCATGGCTTAATGCCGTTGCCAACACAATGCTATCGGGTAATTTGATTTGATGGCGTTTTCTTAGCTCGATCGTTTTGTTTTCCACTTGGCGGCTAATCGGCAACGATAACATGCTATCTAACAAGCGCGTTAGGTTGGCTGTATCATCGGTGGTCAAGCCTCGATAGCCTAAAATCTCCATGCGATTGATGGGGCTTATAGCACAATCTGTTAGCATGATTTGCTTGGCTTCGATGACTTCCAAAACGGTGTTATCCCCGTTATATAGCCCGATGATAAAGCATGTATCAAGTAAGAAGTTAATCCCATTCACGGCGCAATTCCTGTTGAATAGCCACGGGGTCACCTAAATGACTACGATTTGGCATAGTTTTCACGATGTCGCTTAGTAGCTTTGGCTGTTGCGGTTTTGGAAATAACTTAGCCACGGCATAGTTATTTAGCGTCATGCCTGCCTGTTGGCTTTCCTGCTCAAGCTGTGCTAACTGTAGGGGCGTTAATTCAATGACTAGCATGGTCTGTTACCTCTTTGTGGTTCGTCACCTGTATTTCTAAAGAATATCCCAAAATTTAATCCCATTCATCGCGCCATTGCCTTTGAAGTTCTACCGCGTCTTGTGGGCAACTGGTTGGTTCGGGCAACGCCTCAACCCGTGCCAGCATGGTATTTTTGACGGGTGGGAATAGCAAGTCTCTAATGAATTGTTGAGTACTTACCCCTGCCTGTTGGCTTTCCTGCTCAAGCTGTGCTAACTGTAGGGGCGTTAATTCAAGGATTAGCATGTTGTGCGCCTCTTTTGAGTAATTGGGTAGCAAATAGGTAATTGGGTAGCAATTAGGTAGGCGATATACTCACCAAAAAAACCTTACCAAACAAGGGTTTATATAGCAATTGGGTAAAAAAGTAGGTTTTTTACTGCAAAACCAGTTACCTACTACTTTCCCACCAATTTCCCCCGTTTTCCCCCGTTTTCCTTTGGGTGGGAAACGCTATAAGCCTTGCTACATATGGGTTTGGGCTTGCGTTTTCCCATTTTCCCGTTTTTTGTGTGTTGAGCCATGCAAACTAGGTCAAACGTTTAGCCATGGGATTGCTTACGCGCTGCTGCCTGCTCAAGATATCACGTTATCAACCTTGCCCGCTTTTTAATTCATCAAGGTAGTTTGCCCACGCGGTCACCATCTCCACGCGCTGGCTAAGCATATCCATGCGGCTATAAGCCTTGCCGTATTTGTTTAGCATTCTATGCCCTAATTGTAATTCGGTCAGCAATTCATCATAGCCTAGCCGCTCCATCAGTATGGTTTTGGCAGCGGCTCTAAATCCGTGGGGGCAATGTACGCCCATGTAACCACGCCCACAATAATCCTTGCCAATGCCTGCTTTATTCATTTTTGGGCTATTCAATATTTTGTTAATCTGTTGTGGGTCAGCGTGTGGCGCGGCTTTTCTGCCAGTGTAAAAAACATACTCCGTGCCGCCTGTCAGTTCATGCACGCGCTTTAAAATCGCCATGGTTTGCGGTGCAAGGGGCAGGCAAACGCTTGCCATCATATCGTCACGCCCTCCCACTTTTTGCGGCTTGAATGTCCACACGTGGTTATTAAAATCAATATCCGCCCATTTCATGGCGCACAAGTCACCAATACGCGCAAACGTCAGGGCCAGTAATTGCAAAATGGCTTTGCGGTGTAGTCTGTCAGCTGGCAAGCCGTCAATGTCTTTTAGCAGTAGGGCAAAGTCTTGCGGCTGGTGCAATGCTGGGCGGTGTTCGGTCTGATTGGTCTGTAAAACATCCGCGCCCTTCAATTCTGCTATGGGGTTATGGTTGGTCAGTCCTAACGCCACGGCATGGGCAAAGATACGGTTAGCTAAGCCCTTGACGCGCTGCCCTTTGTGAATATGCTTTTTTTGGATATCTTTAAATAGCTTTACCAGCTGGGGCGGTGTGATATCTGCTATTGGGTACGCGCCAAACGTATCGTTAAGCGTTTTTAGGTAGCTTTGCCAGCCCTCAAGCGTGCTTGCGCTTGGTGGCTTTTTGGTATTGTTGATTTGTTCGGCTAGCCAGTCAGCCGCCACGGCTTCAAACGTATTGCTAAGGGCTAAGGCTTGGCGCATGACCTCTTGGTCACGCTGGGTCTTTGGGTCTATGCGCTGTGCTAGCAAGGCAGTGTTGTCACGGTGCGCTTGGCGTGCCTGCTCAAGGCTAAAGCCCTTGTTGTAATAGCCTAGCGTCATCTGTACGCGCTTTTTTGTGATGGGGTGGCTATAGCGGTGCTGAAACTCCACATAGTTGCCGCGTATGCGTATACGTAAGCCCGTATAGCCTGTGATGGGGTGATAGCTGGTTACGTTGGGGGCAGTGTCTTTTATCGCCTTTTTTATTTGGCTGTCTTTGGTGATGTCCGCCATATTACCCCACTTTTTATGCCCCAATCTTGGCTACCAATTTGGCTACCATTTGTGCTGCAAAATATTGTTGCCGTTTGTTGCCGATAATCTCCATAATAAAGCTAAAGCCCTTGATTGACAAGGGCTTCATGTTGGTGTTTGTTGTCGGTTGTTTTGCTATGTTTTTGGTAAAAAGCCGCCAAAACGGGGCGTTTTTTTTATGCGTAAATTTTATGATTAAACGTTTAAAAAACTTACATCGATGACATAATCTCTTGATACCGCTTTTGAAATTCCTCAATAAAAATCAGTGTGGTTTTAATGCCCATATACAAGATGATATACGGATTGAGATCGTTGTCTTTGGCAAGGGTCACAGGTTCTTCTTGCGCCCCAATCAGCTGCATATCGCGCTGACGTTGGGCTTGAATATGCTCAAGCTGTAGCTCGGATGTGGGCTGCGCCAGTACATAACTGCTTGAGCTGTAGCGTTTGGCATCGATTAGATAATTGGTACACAACATCTCAAGCTTAGGCCAGCGGTACAAATCCGCCTCACGCAATAAGTTTTCAATGCTGGCAATCAAGTCATCATGCGCTTGATAATAGTACCAAACTTTGGGCTTACTGGGGTCATCGGTCAGCCGCGTTGAAGCTTCAAACAGACTTTTTAAGCTAGAAAACGTAAACGGCGATGGCATTGGCTCATAAATTCCCCACAGCCCCGTTGATTTTAGTTGAATATTGGACGGGCGGCAGGTGGGTAGGATGTGCGGATGGTTGATATCCACAGGCGAGGCATGTGTCTCAACACCAAGCAGCTGATTGACGCGGTTGAGATAAATGTTCATGTTGAGCGCAATCAACCCATCATGGTTGCGCAAACGTGAAAACGCCATTGCCAGCGCCTTTCGCTGCTCAAGCGCATCGATTTTGGCTTTGACTTGTTCTTGCCGTGAATACGACACCGCGTTTAAAAACAGCCCAACCAGCACCACGCCCAAGATAGCCTCTGCCATGGCAAATAAGCGCGTATAAGTGTTTAGCGGTGTGATATCGCCATAGCCCAACGTGGTGATCGTCACCGCGCTAAAATACAGGTTGTCCCAAAACGTCATGTTGCTGTGATTAAACATGATGTACGGCAACAACGTGTACAACCACGCAAACAGCGGCAAACACGCCAAATACAAATACGCGTAGTATTTGGGAGCAAGTGAGGTCAGCCGCACCAACGACAACCAATGCCAGCGTGACGATTTACCCGTATCGGTGGAAGGCTTGGTGTCGGATAGCTCATCGACGACTTCGGCCGTTGTGGCGGGCATGTCGCTGCTATGCGCTTTGGGTATTGTCGGCTGGTGGTCTGGGGCAGAAGACGGTTTTGTCATAGTGTTTTGGGCGATGTATTTTGGGCGATTTGTTTGGTAAAAACTTAACTTGCCGCCCCATCAGGCACAAACACATAACCCACACCCCACACGGTTTGGATATAGCGCGCTTGTGATGGATTGTCTTCAATCAAGCGTCGCAGGCGCGATACCTGCACGTCGATTGAACGCTCCATCGCACCCCACTCACGCCCACGCGCAAGGTTCATCAGCTTATCGCGCGTCAGCGGTTCACGCGGATGCTGCACCAACGCTTTTAAAACCGAAAATTCCCCCGTTGTTAGCGTGACAACGTTGCCATCGCGTTTGAGGGTGCGCGTTGATAAATCCAGCGACCACGGGCCAAACGTCACCACCTCGATTTGCTGGCTTGGCGCTCCGGGTAGTTCGCGGCTTTGGCGGCGCAGCACGGCTTTGATACGCGCAAGCAGCTCTTTTGGGTTAAATGGCTTGGGCAAATAATCGTCCGCGCCTGCCTCAAGCCCTGCGATGCGATCAGCGTCCGAGCCCTTGGCTGTGAGCATGATGATGGGAATATCACTGTTATCAGCGCGCAAACGTTGGCAAATACTGATGCCGTCTTCATTTGGCAACATCAAATCCAGCACAATCAGCGAAAACAGCTCACGTTGTAGCAGCTTATCCATTTGGCTACCATCATGCGCTGTGCGCACAATATAGCCATCATCTTCCAAAAAACGCTGCAACAAAGCACGTAGGCGCGCGTCATCATCCACCACCAAAATGCGCTGACTCAAATCATGCGCACCATGGGCAGGCGTGGCGTTGGTTTCATGGGCTGGGGTCGTGGGGTCAGTTGTTGGGGTTAGGTTGTCACTGGTGTTGGTCATGCCAGCCTCCTTAATTGGTCTTGCAAGCAAAGTTATTATCAGATGACTATGCTTATAACAAAAAAACGTCTGCTATGCTGTAGTGATTTTGCTAAACCAATGCGCGGACTTGTTAAAAACACAACCGCCTGCTCCCATCAATCTGCCACAAAAATATCGGGAATGGTGTAGGCTGGCAAATTTTTATTATCACGCGTTGTATAAACCTGCAACGTTCAGCGGTGGATATAAGGCAATTGTGAGACGCGTTAAGTTTTGCTATACTCATTTCACGCTATTCAAACAATCCCCTGCCTTTTGGCAGAGGCAGCAGTCAAAATGCGAGCAAGACTTGCGCCAATCAAACGTGTTTTTTAGCTGATTTTATCAACCAAAATGCGCAAACTTGCCACGATTGACCAAAACGGGCGCGTGACCCACAGCAACCCAACGAAGACCTTATGAATTCACCGACCATCGACCAGCCAACGCTTGATACCAATTCACCAGATAATCAGCCAACCCATGCCGCTTTAGACGCTGCCAGCCAACAGGCAATCTATGCCAAATTGGCGCAAAATTTGGCATTGCAGCCCAAGCAAGTTGCCGTATTTGCGCGTTTGTACGATGAAGGGGCGACTGTGCCATTTATCGCGCGTTATCGCAAGGCGCAAACCCAAGGGCTAGACGATGTGCAGTTGCGCGCGCTTGAAAAACAACTAAATTTTGAACGTGACATGGCAGCGCGTCGGCAAAAAATTCTGACGCTGCTGGCATCACAAGACAAACTGACCGACGACTTGCGCGCGCGTATCGAAGCTGCCCCATCAAAACTGGCATTAGAAGACATCTATTTGCCATACCGTCCGCGCCGCCGCTCATTGGCAAGCCAAGCCAAAGCAGCAGGCTTGCAGCCCGTGGCTGAAGCAATTTTGCATGACGCGATTAGCCCAGCTGATGCCCTAGCGAATTATCAGCCGCCAACGCCAAATGCCCCTGTCACCGATGACAACACCGACAACGCCAATCCAACGTCCGATTTTAGCGACGATGCGCGCCAACGCCAAGGGATTGAAGCGATTATCCTTGATGAATGGATGCAGGACTTAGACTTGCTTGACCGTCTGCGCGGCGAATTTGGCAGTATCGCTGTTGTGCACAGTCACTTGGTTGGTGAAGAAAAACGCGAAGCTGGCGAAAAATACAAAGACTACTTTGACCACAGCGAAAGCTTGACCAAACTGCCCAACCACCGCCTGCTGGCGATGCTGCGCGGTCGGCAAGACAACGTCTTAAGCCTTGCCGTCAAAGGTGCAGCAAACCTTGATGACGAAGCTGCGATTGATCAGCGTTTTATCAGCGAGATTGGCGCACACTTTGGTATTGATAACGCCGAGCCTGTCGAACGCCGCGAATTTTTGACTCAGGTTGCCAAAAAATTGTGGCAAGACAAATGGCGTCCACACATCGAGCACCGCCTTTTGACCGAAAAACGCCTGAGCGCAGAAGCCGATGCCATCGACGTATTTGCCAACAATTTGCAACACCTATTGATGGCAGCGCCTGCAGGCCAGCGCGTGATTTTGGGGGTTGATCCGGGCATTCGTCATGGGGTCAAAATGGCGGTCATTGATAGCTTGGGGCATGTGGCTAAAACCGCTGATGGTGGCTTTGCCGTGGCAACTGTGTACCCTTTTGCGCCCGACAACAAAGTTGATGAGGCCAAAGCCACC
Source organism: Faucicola sp. SE7633 (assembly GCF_059264685.1). Taxonomy (NCBI): domain Bacteria; kingdom Pseudomonadati; phylum Pseudomonadota; class Gammaproteobacteria; order Moraxellales; family Moraxellaceae; genus Faucicola; species Faucicola sp. SE7633. The sequence goes on from NZ_JCADBW010000029.1 coordinate 19,137, forward strand.
ATTGCGCAATTGCTCAAAGACCAACACGTGGATTTGATTGCCATTGGCAATGGCACTGCCAGCCGTGAAACCGATGCCTTAATTAAAACCGTCTTGGCACAAAACCCTGAATTGACTGCCGTGCCTGTCGTGGTCAATGAAGCTGGCGCGTCGGTGTACTCAGCAAGCGAACTGGCCAGCCAAGAATTAGGCGAGCTTGATGTCTCCATTCGGGGGGCGGTGTCAATTGCGCGCCGTCTGCAAGACCCATTGTCTGAACTGGTCAAAGTCGAACCCAAAGCCATCGGCGTGGGACAATACCAGCACGATGTCAATCAAAACCAACTGGCGGATAGCCTTGATAAAGTCACCCAAGACTGTGTCAATGCCGTGGGCGTTGATGTCAATACCGCAAGCCCTGCGATTTTGGCGCACATTGCAGGTCTAAACCGTAACGTCGCTCAACAAATCGTCAGCTACCGTAACGAACACGGCGCGTTTGCCAACCGTGAACAACTCAAAAATGTACCGCGACTGGGCGCGAAAACCTTTGAACAAGCGGCAGGCTTTTTGCGCATTCGTGGCGGTGATGAACCGCTGGATGCAACAGGCTTACATCCTGAAAACTATGCCTTGGTCAAAGACTGGCTTGCCCAAAGCAATACCCGCTTAGCAGACGTGCTAGGTGACAGCGCCGCGCTTGACCGCCTTGATGTCAGTCTACTGGCCGCCAACGAGACCGAAGCGCCCGTCGATACTGCCAGTATCAAGCAGGAGCTTGCCAAACCTGCCCATGACCCACGGCCTGAATTCAAGACCGCGCAATTTCGCGATGACGTCAATAGCCTAGATGACCTTGCCATCGGCATGACCTTACAAGGGGTTGTCACCAACGTGACCAGCTTTGGCTGTTTTGTTGATGTTGGCGTACACCAAGATGGATTGGTACACATCTCCGAGATGGGCAACCGCTTTATCAGCGATCCCCTAAGCGTTGTCAAACCGGGTGACATCGTCAATGTGCGCGTCATCAGCCTAGACACCGCACGCAAGCGCATCGGCTTTAGCATGAAAGACGCGCAGGACAAAGCGCCAGTGTATGAAAGTGCCAAACCAAGCCGCCGCACCCCAAGCGCAAATGCGGACAGCGGACACCGACCCGCCAACCGCGAACCACGCCAAGCACGTGATGGTAAGCCACAAAACAACCCATCACAAAACAAAAATCATAAAGCCGCTAGCCACAAAAACGCCAATCGGTCCAACCGCACAAAATCTGACCGCGGCGCTGACCAAAAAATCGGCACACTAGGCGCATTACTGGCACAAGCAGGCTTGCGTAAATCCGAATAAACGGGTGAACCGCCCATCCAATCCACCGCCGCCGCCCAACGCGGCGGTAATTTTTTCAGCCCATCCAAAATTTTTTTCACAAACCCCTTGACCGCCGCACAAATAAGCGTATAATACGCACACACCGAACGGAGCTACCCAATAAAGCCAATAGAAACAAGCAGTTATTGAAAGCAAAGCCGAACGGTGAAAAAACTGAAAAAAAGCTATTGACAGCATCAAAAAACATGTTAAAATAGCGCCTCTTTCGACAGATGATGTCAAAGAATAACTCAATAACAACGAAACACAAGAACAACTTGTGTGGATTTTCACCCAGGCACAAAAAGAAATGAAGTAAAGAAGCATTTCTGCTGTTATAAATCGAAGAGTACAATAGGACTTAACGATGAACTGAGTGAAAAAAACTTAAAGTTGATTCATTTAAGCGAACAGTGGGAATGAGCGAGAAGATTAAACTGAAGAGTTTGATCATGGCTCAGATTGAACGCTGGCGGCAGGCTTAACACATGCAAGTCGAACGATGGAACCTAGCTTGCTAGGGGAAATAGTGGCGAACGGGTGAGTAACATTTAGGAAACTGCCTTATAGAGGGGGATAGCTCGGGGAAACTCGAATTAATACCGCATACGTCCTACGGGAGAAAGGAGGCGAGAGCTTTCGCTATAAGATGTGCCTAAATTAGATTAGCTAGATGGTGAGGTAAAGGCTCACCATGGCGACGATCTATAACTGGTCTTAGAGGATGATCAGTCACACCGGAACTGAGACACGGTCCGGACTCCTACGGGAGGCAGCAGTGGGGAATATTGGACAATGGGGGCAACCCTGATCCAGCCATGCCGCGTGTGTGAAGAAGGTCATAAGATTGTAAAGCACTTTAAGCAGGGAGGAAGAGCTAGTCAAGAAACGGGCTAGTAGTGACGTTACCTGCAGAATAAGCACCGGCTAACTCTGTGCCAGCAGCCGCGGTAATACAGAGGGTGCGAGCGTTAATCGGAATTACTGGGCGTAAAGCGGGTGCAGGTGGTGCACTAAGTCATATGTGAAAGCCCTGGGCTTAACCTAGGAACAGCATATGATACTGGTGAACTAGAGTATATGAGAGGGAAGTAGAATTCCAGGTGTAGCGGTGAAATGCGTAGAGATCTGGAGGAATACCGATGGCGAAGGCAGCTTTCTGGCACAATACTGACACTCAGACCCGAAAGCGTGGGTAGCAAACAGGATTAGATACCCTGGTAGTCCACGCCGTAAACGATGTCTACTAGCCGTTGGAGCTCATGAAGCTTTAGTGGCGCAGCTAACGCGATAAGTAGACCGCCTGGGGAGTACGGCCGCAAGGTTAAAACTCAAATGAATTGACGGGGGCCCGCACAAGCGGTGGAGCATGTGGTTTAATTCGATGCAACGCGAAGAACCTTACCTGGTCTTGACATAGTGAGAATCCTACAGAGATGTGGGAGTGCCTTCGGGAATTCACATACAGGTGCTGCATGGCTGTCGTCAGCTCGTGTCGTGAGATGTTGGGTTAAGTCCCGCAACGAGCGCAACCCTTATCCTTACTTGCTAGCGGGTAGAGCCGAGAACTGTAAGGAGACTGCCAGTGACAAACTGGAGGAAGGCGGGGACGACGTCAAGTCATCATGGCCCTTACGACCAGGGCTACACACGTGCTACAATGGTAGGTACAGAGGGCAGCTACACAGCGATGTGATGCGAATCTCAAAAAGCCTATCGTAGTCCGGATTGGAGTCTGCAACTCGACTCCATGAAGTCGGAATCGCTAGTAATCGCAGATCAGAATGCTGCGGTGAATACGTTCCCGGGCCTTGTACACACCGCCCGTCACACCATGGGAGTCTATTGCACCAGAAGTAGGTAGCCTAACGAAAGGGGGCGCTTACCACGGTGTGGTCGATGACTGGGGTGAAGTCGTAACAAGGTAGCCGTAGGGGAACCTGCGGCTGGATCACCTCCTTAA